>CAYSTP010000093.1:0-8196 GCA_964434085.1 uncultured Pirellulales bacterium | reverse complement strand
AGCCATTGCTGGATTTCCGGGCGGTGGACCAAATTTAAGGATAGTATATTTCTATCAGAGACTAATCTGAATTGTTGCTTCCCAGTATCATCTGCTTGATTTTTGGTTCTACAACAGGACTTTTAGCAATTCTGTGTTTTATTTTTTCAAGGATAGTAGGAGATAATGGAGGTAGCAATTCATAATTACCAGACTGGAGCCTTTTAATAAAACTTTCTTTATTAACTATAACGGGCCTGTTGCAACAAATAAGACAGTTCTTAAAAAATGGAGCATAATCTTTCGGCGAAAGTGGTAAATGCACATCATCACCTCCTGGGCAATTTCTATGCAATTCAAACTGTGTGGTGCTTGTGGATAATACAATAATTGTGTCATCTTGGGGATTATTGTTTAGAACAAAGTAGAAACGCTCATGGGCATCTTTAGATAATTTTGTTTTGAACGCGCCTCCTTGCGTTAGTATGCCCTGAATCCTGATTTCGTCCGGCAAATCCATCAGTGAAAATCAGCCCAAGCCTCCTGTTCATCGGCTATCAATTGAAGCATTTTCTTGGCCTCATCATCAAAATCCAGGAAGAAGTCTTCATATGCAAGCGGGCGTCTGCTTCCCTCCGGGGGCTCATTGTTTCTGTATGCTTTGAAGCTATGGGTTATCTCACTTAGTTTCCACTGATCTAAGTGACCATATTTTCTATAGACCTCATCAAGAACATCTAAATCCGACTGTGACAACCAATCCTGACCCGCTGATTTTTTCGCGACAACTTTGAAGTCGTCGTCAACTCTAAAAGCGGAGTCACTTGTTTCCGGTGCGTCTAAGTAATCTTTGAGTTCAGAAGAAACCGGCCCATACTTCATAGTATAGTAGTTCCCACCGATTATGGGCCTGCCGTACTTGGCAAGATGTTCACGGTCAGCCAGAAAAACCATTTTCACAAGCTGCAGTTTGTCTATAGTCCCATTATTTCGTTGAACGAGCCATAAAATAGCTTGGGTCGCTTTCTCGTGATTAAATTGAAATTCAACTTTTGTCATAACCTTCTACCTACCCTCTTATATATTATATATACTCTTTTGTTCGACTAATATCAAGCCCCCCAATAAGCGTTTTTTTGAACATTTGATGGTTTTGGGGTCAATTTCCCCGAAACGGCGGCTCATTTTTGTCCTATCCGGTATCGAACAGGCGGGTTTGGGTCAGCCAGTCTTGGATTTCGGGACGGTGCTGGTGGTTGAGATACGCGAACTCGCCGAACAGCTCGGCAGCCCAGTCGTCATAAGCAATCGCGGCGTCGGCCTCGTAATCAAAATAGCCGATGAAAATTGTTTGGCTGTTATGCTTAATCTCAGTTCGCCACTTTCGCATCTCGCTGTTCCAGAAAACGCCTTTGTATCTCGATGTGCGATCGAGTGGCTTTCGATTATAGGCGTTCTGTTGCGGTGTGCACAGCCGCAGGTTGGCCTTTCGATTGTCCAGGCCGTTGTGGTTTATATGGTCGCAGTACATATCAGGCGGGGCATTTAGAATCTGCCGGTGCATCGCTATTTTCTTTCGGCCTTGCGTGCGATATGCGTAGTGTCCGTTGCTTTTGACTTTGACGTGCCATTTGTATTGATTGAGTCTTTCATAGTCGTCGGCATCGACAATAGCAAAATATCCCCGCGTCAGTGGAATCTTGCAAACCTTCAAATCGTCCATGATATAACCTCCGTCTTTTGTGGTTGGTCCTTTTTGAGTAGTGATTGGTGGATTGAGTGCTGTAATTAACCAGGCTGATAGTTCAGCTCTTTTTTGAGTCTTGACATAAAGACCGCTGCGGGATTTCGGCTGCTTGTCGCTGACTCGCGGGCGATATCGAGCACCCGGCCAAAGATGTGCTCATCAAACCTCTTAAATGTTATCTCTTTGACGAGCCATTGGCTGAGCCTGTGAAAGCACGTCAAATCAGATTTACTCCCCGGCCGAATTATTTCTCTGAGTTTATCATAGAATCGCAACTGCTTATCGAGCAGGCTGCCCGGTGCCGAATGCGACCGAGCCGCAATCGAAGATAGAGCAGAAGAAAAAACCGGATTGACCGAACCCGAAGCCTCTGGTCTCTTGGGTCTGGTCTCTTGAGTCTGGAGTCCTTCGCTTTCCTTATCTTCACTTACCTTTACTTCACTTTCGTTTCCTTTACTTTCCTTAGCTATGGCAGTGCCATTGGCCTTGCTATAGCCCTGCCATCTTGCCTCAGCACCTCTAAGTCCGTTCTGGGAGGCCATTTGCCTGCGTCGTTTTGCCTCTCTCAGTTCCCTGCTGACTCTTTTGTGTCTGATTTGCCCGCCTTTTTTGTGGAACTTCGATTCGATTTTTTGCCACACCTTCTCGAAGCCTTCAGTGCAGTTACACAAAAAAGAAAACTCTTTTATGTCGAAATCGAGCTTGCCTCCCCGGCAGTACAGGTTCATCATAATCAGCCAGTAGCAGCCGAACTGCTCTGCGGTCATTCTCGAAGTATGAAAGTCGAGCAGGACCTCAGCCGGTTCCAGTTGTACGTACTTGATTTTCTTTGCCATCCGTGACCTCCGCTATAAATCTTGCCGCAATTTGAGTAATGGCCTGTGCGTTTCGCCGGGCCTTGCTTGATGCTTGATGTTCGATACTCGATGCTCGTTGTATCGCTTTTTCAACAGTCGTTTTTTGTTCAGCATTAAGGAAGAAGACCATCGGGTGCGCGAAGCTGTTTTCGTCCGGCTCGGTAATTTGAATCTGTGTCCTGTTTTTGTGCAGGTCTATCAGCCGTTGTATTTGTGTCTTCGTATTCGGCAGCAGTTTTGCAAGCTCGACGACCTTGAGCTTTTTATTGAGCTTTTCCAGAAGCGCGGTCTTTTTTTCAAGCACATCCTGTCCGGATAGTCGATTCAGCGTGGCGAGCAGCAGGTTCGTTTCGTCGTCATCGATTTCCCAGACGACGCAGTCACAGGCTTTATAACCGAGCTGCTTCAACGCCTCGAATCGATGATGGCCGTTTATGATTTGAAAGCACCGGTTATCTTTCGGATGGGGTCTGACGATTAGCGGTTCGTATCTGCCGGTGCGTTCGATGTGCCTGACAAGCTTTCTGAAGTTCTCTTTGCTCATCCGGTTGGGATTACCCGGGTGCGGCAGAAGATTTTCGATTTGAATTGACTGTGTCCGGCTGGGCATGTTATGCTTTTATAATACTGAATAAATTGTCATTCTTTTGAAGGGAGTCAAAATGAAGACTGTGTGTGTTCTCAGTTTTGTCGTGGGCCTCTGTTATTTTATCTTCGGGACCTTCTGTCTAGTAGCTCCGGTTTTGTTTCATTATAACGCCTACCTTGACGATACCGGATACCTCTCACTTGATGAGATCGGGGTCTTCGCAGCAATTTCCGGCTCCATTCTCTGGGGCACGTCGTTGATTGCCTTTGTCATCACTTCGAAAAAGAACAAGCCTGATTAAACCAGATGTAATAGACGGGGCGGTCAGTCAGTTTGGAAAGTATGAACTGTGTTCTCTCAAGGCCTGCCGGCATGTGTTTTCGCTTGCCGTATCCGGCCAGGAATCGTTTGATTTCACGTTCGATGAAAAGACGTTTTCCCTGTGAGAGCCCTTCGATGTGTTGTTGAGCGGCCCAGGCGTCAACGGCGAGTGTATCGTCGAAGCCGATTAAGCTAAACGCCTCCTTCATCTGCACACACTGAGCGGACAGCGGCGCGGTATAGGCCTTCATCCCAGCCTTTTCGAAGAACGGATTGGCATGACCCATTACCGCCAGCGCTTCTACCATCGAGACATTTACCAAGGGCATCGTATCGCGGACTAATTGCACAGCCAGTCCGAGTCCCCTAAATCGCGGCTCGACGATGACCCTGCTTATGGTGCGGACGGTTCTATTAACCAGAGCAATGAGCGAGCGTCTGTCCAGACCAATAAAGTAATTTCCCGTAGCGACGTTGCGAAGATGGCAGGATGGCGTCGGCATAGAATAAACGATTACACCAGCCGTCTCATTACCGAGCTTGGCAGCAAATATCTTTTTGAAAGGGCCAAGGCGACTGTCACGATAGTGAAAACGACTAAGCGTTTTGTAATCGGCTAAAGTCCCTTCGACGATGCGAATTCGTTTTGTTACCGTGCAGAGCTGCATTTTGTCCTTCTTGCTCGCTGCGAAAGTTTGTAGGTGACATCTGTATTGTCCGACAAATCTCGGGTGACTATTGCATCCGGCAGCAAATCGCCCAGTATATCCTGATGGGCTGAAGCTAATATGAATGTCACCTTGTACCTGTCGGCGAATTTTCGAATGCTGTGCGAGATGCATGCCGCGGTGATTCGGTCAAGCAGTGAGCAGAACTCATCGGCAAAGATAAATCGTTTTCCCGCACCTGGGGCACTTACAGCAGCCAGGGCCAGTGCCAGCCGGAAACGCCACTGCTGGCCTTCGCTCAGATTAGCAGGCGTATTGAGCAGGGCCGGGCAGTCAGCCAAACCCGCTGTGCTGAAGAACTTTAGCGTTTCTATCAAGTCGGCCTCGATGCAGTCAACGACGGCCCTGTCTCTTGGAATTTTGATTGTCGAAAGGTTGATTCGATGCTTCGGTGGTATTGATTTTTGAAGTTCATTTAGGATGACTGTCTTGCCCGAGCCGCTGGGGCCGGTGATATAAATAACGTCACCAGCCTCGATCGAAAGAGTACAATCACACTTAAAGCCGATCCGGTCGAGACGCTCTTTGGTCAGGCCGAACATCCGCATTACTGCAATGCATTTATCGGTCAGGCTGCCGTGACGGACAAATGTCTTTTCTATCCTGTATTCAGACATAACTCGATACTCGATTCACAAATTCAGTTAGTAGTATCTGATTGTGGTCTTGTGCTTGCGCTGCATGGAAAGTTTACGGAGCAGATTTATAATCCTTCGTGTGTTGTAATAGGTCATGCCGTATTTACGCGAGACTGTCTTTACTGTCAGGCCTCGTAAAAAATAATCGCGTGCGATTTTTCTTTGTCTTCGGCCGAGCGTGCTGCTTTTATTCAGGACGCCTTCGATACTCGGGTCACTGAGTCTGCTGATAATCTTTTTAACGCGCCTTGCCACTGTTGCCTCGCTGACTCCGAGCAGTTGTGCGATTTGTCGGAAGCTGTTTTCGTTGTCGAGGTACATTCGCACGAGTGTGCGGTCGGGTTCCGATAGTTGCTCCGCCCTTTTGCGAATCTGCTCGGCATTGCTTCGCAGGTCCAGAGTCTTGTTTTGATTGAACTGCGCTATTGTTGTGTATCCGGTATTCATTTAGCGTGTTGATTCTCGATGCTTGATGCTCGATACGCGGCGTAGAGTTCTATAACAGTTGTTCGATTAATAAACAGCTTAGTAAGTGAGCGTGCTGCACACTGTGCGGCGCGTTTCACAAGATGCGCAAGCCTTCGGCTCGGTCGGAAAGCGCTTATTCCTCCGCGCAGACCATCCGCTCGACGTTTTGACTTGCCTCCATCCTGGGTTGCCGATTAGCGATGAATCGCTAATTGGGGCCGTTTCCTAAATATGGCCCGCTGAGCAACGGCCTTAATTGTGCTGCTCTGCGTAGCACAAGCGGCGGTAATTTGCCCTCGGTCCTTTCTTTGTTTTTTGGATTTTGACCTTAGGAGCTTGTTACCGCAATTTTGGGCCGATTCTCAGTCGAACGTGTTATATAACGACCTAACATGGCCGTATTTTAACTTATGGGTGAATTTTAGTCAAGCATTTTCTTGGTAAATACCAAAAAAAATGAAAAGTTCACCAAATAGTGAACAAGCAAAAGTGGCCCGGTTTGTATTAAGACTGGCGTAAGTTGATTCTTTTTCAGCAGTTAGAGTTCGCAGGCTTTGGTGTTTTATTTAGGTTTATAGGGGGTACGGCTGAGCCTTAATTGAGATGTTTTTGCGAAGGTAGGCCTAAAATAGATTTGGGAGAAAGAAGAACGTATATAGAGCAAAAGCAGAGATTTGTGCTTGACATTGTAGGCAAAAGCGGATATAAGTGAAAAAGTAATTAGGTTTTTTGAGAAAGGCATAAGATTAAGAGGGCGGGTAAAGCCCGAAGGAAATCCCAGTTTTATTTAGAGGTTTTTGAGGGGGTTTAGGAGCCTCGCGATCGCCGACGCAACAGTCGTGTTTCACTAATAAAGACCGACGACGGCGGTCTATACTCACATCTCGTGAATTCCGGCACATTTTTCGCATATGTTTTTTATCGTTGGCATTTTGGCTCGTCAGTTATAATCCGGGGGTATGCGTGATATTAATGAAGTTTTTAATGCTCTTTCCCGGTCGAGGTTTCGCAGCAAGTTTCGGCTAAAAGCCGAACAGCAGCGGTATCTTCAGGATAATGGTCTGGATACAATTGTTACTCATGCCCGTAGGTTTATAGAGCGGCGGCTGGCGCCTGCGGAACCGGAAAACGACGGCAAGCAAACGCCTTTTGCGGGTCATCCAGTCTTCATAGCCCAGCACGCAACAGCTACATGCTGTCGTGGCTGTCTTGCGAAATGGCACCATATCCCCAGGGAAAAGGCCCTGAGCAATGAGCAAATCGAATATATTGTCGCAGTAATAAGACGCTGGATTGCAAAGCAGACACTCGATACGGGTTAATTTAGAATCCTCGAACCACGGGTTGCGAAATAACGGGGTAGCTGTAAAAAATCGTTTGCAATCGCGTGTCGTCGCTTTATACTTTCGTCCATTGCGGCAATAGGATTGCGGTATGAGTGGACGGATGCCAAAGATAGCGGTAGTAGGGGGGACATATCTTGATATCGCCATCAAGTGTGGCGTAATTCCTCAGGGAGGCCAGTCATTACAGGGTTCGGGTCTGTCATACACAGTAACCGGTCCGGGTCCTCGACAAGCTGTGCAGTCGGCTCAATGCGGCTGCAAAGTGCACCTGATAAGCAAGGTCGGCGGCGGACCGTTCGGACAAACTGCTCGAATGAATCTCGAAGAATATCAGGTCAGCACCGACTACGTATATACGGCCGAGGCCAAGAATACCGGCGTTGTCGTAACGCTTGTTGATGCGGCAGGAAAAAATGCAAGCTGTGTGTATGACGGAGCCAACACAGCACTAATGGCCCGCGAAATCGAGCAGGCTGAGCAAATCATCGGTGAATCCGATGTGTGCCTGATTCACGGTCATCTTCCTCAGGATGCGATTGTCTCGGCTATTCGCCTGGCGAAAATCGGAGGGACCAAAACCATTCTCAATCCCGCCAGACCAATAGAGGCCGATAAGAGTGATGATTTGCCTATGGAGTATTTCAGCGTGGATATTATCATACCAAATCTTTACGAAGCGGCAGACATCACTGAGCAATCGACTGCGAACATTCGAACGGCCAAGATGATTGGCTCGGATCTGGTTGCGCGCGGCGTCGGTGTTGCCGTTATTACGATGGGTAAACGCGGCAGTGTCATAGTTGACAGGATTTCTGCTGACCATGTACCGGCTTTTGAGGTTGAGCTTGTTGACCAGACCGGCTGTGGTGACGCCTTTGCCGGGGCATTAGCAGCTTATTGCGCGGTCAAGGACGATATCCACAAAGCAGTTGAATTTGCATCAGCGGCAGGGGCCTTAACCTGTACAAAATTCGGCTCAATAGACAGTCTACCTACCAAGGCAGAAATCATCGAACTGCTGCAAAAACACAGCTAAAGCCGTTGCAAATGTCACGACGCTCGTTTTTTTCACCTCAGAGTTTTTCATTAGTTTTTTCTCTACGTTTTTGACGATTTATGCGGCAAGTTTTTTGTACATAGCAAACGACATGCCAAAGGGGGGTAAAATCAGCAGAATTTTTTTCGTAGCAAGATAATGCAACAAAATCGCGCAGGGGGGTTTTGGCCTAAAAAATCTTTTTTCAAAAAAATTTTGCCCTTATCTGACAAGCACTTACGAAGAATTTTTTACAAAAAATTCTAAAAATAGCGCAAAAACGCGCAGGTTCATCCAAAGGTGGAGGGACGTGAAAAGTTAAAGGTCAAAAATTAGAAGTCAAAACTTCGGAAAGTAAGAGTTTTTATGGCGTTTGAACTTGAGATTTTCGCTGACCAGATACTGGATGCCGATTACGTCGAGTGGCTTGTCGATGAGCGCTCGATAGATATCCAGCAGCAGTTTAATAAGCTGTGGGAATACTATG
>CAYSTP010000092.1:0-8206 GCA_964434085.1 uncultured Pirellulales bacterium | reverse complement strand
GGAAGATAGCGGTATTAAATCAGAAGGGTGGTGTCGGCAAGACGACGACGGTCGCCAACATTGCGGCGGCGTTGGCGCAGAGCGGCTGTCGGGTTGTTCTGGTCGATTTTGACCCGCAGTCACACCTGACTATACATCTGGGTGTTGAGCCGGAGTCAGTAGAGAAGGGGACGTACCGGATTATGACAGGCGGCGGAAACTTTGAGGAAGAACTGCTGTTGGTGCGGCCGAACCTGTGGCTGGCCCCTTCAAACGTCAACCTTGTCGGGGCTGAGACGGAATTGGTCAGTGTCGTCGGGCGTGAGATAATTCTGCGTGAAGCAATTGCGTCGGTGGAGGACAAGTACGATTTTCTTATTATAGATTGTGCGCCATCGCTGGGTTTGTTGACTCTCAACGCACTTGCGGCGGCGAGGGAGGTTTTGATTCCGCTGCAGCCGCATTTTCTCGCGCTGCAGGGTTTCGGCAAGCTGCTTCAGACGGTTGACCTGGTGAACAAACGCATCAATCCTGAACTGCGGGTGAAAGGGATTCTGCTTTGCATGTTCGACAGCAGGGCGTCGCTGCCGAAGGAGGTCAGGGCCGATATTGAGCAGTTTCTGGAGCAGGCGCGGGGGACGAACTGCGCCTGGTCGCAGGCTCGAATACTGCCCGTGGCGATTCGCAGGAATATCAAATTGGCTGAGGCGCCGAGCTACGGCAAGACCATATTCGAGTATGCCCCGACGTGCCACGGCGCGGAGGATTATCAAAAGGTGGCGGAGTTTCTGCTGGATGAGGAGGGTTTCTGCAGCCGCGTTGAGATGCCGGAGTTTGGCCTGCAAGGCCAGCCTGATATGGCCGCCGTTGATGAGCAGCTCGAATCGCAGCTCGGCGCTCCACCGGCTGATAAACCATTCGTTGAAATACAATCCGTACAGCAAGATAAATCGACGGACCGTGTGGGAATCGATTCGGAGCAAGAGGGTATCTCGGAACAAATTGATAGTTAGTGTGGGGAAATTCTAACTGTGAGTATTGAGCAAACACTGAGACAGAAACGTGAAGACATCCTGGAGATTGCCTCGGGATACGGGGCCAGCAAAGTAAGAATATTTGGTTCTGCTGCCCGAGGAGAGGACCGTTCTGACAGTGATGTGGATTTTCTTGTCGAGCTCGAAGAAGGCAGGTCGCTGATGGACCTCGGCGGCCTGTTGATGGATTTACAGGAGTTGCTCGGGCGAAAGGTGGATATAGTGACCGAGAAGGGACTGCATTGGTACATCAAAGAGCAAATTCTTCGTGAGGCAAAGCCGATATGAAAGACGACCGGCTATACCTTATTCATATCAAAGAATGTATTGAGCGAGTCGAGTCCTACATCAAGGACGTCGATAGAGAGAAGTTTAAAAAGTCTCCATTATTGCAGGATGCGATAATAAGAAATCTTCAGGTATTATCCGAGTCCACTCAACGCCTTTCCGACGAAGCTAAAGAGTCTCGTCATGAAATGTCGTGGTATAAGATAGCTGGTTTTCGCAACATTCTCGTACATGATTATCTCGGCCTTGATTTAGACACCGTATGGAATATCATCATCAATGAAATGCCTGTGCTCAAGAAGGCCATCGAACAAATGCTGGGATAATCTACTCATAGAGTTATTCTTTTTCAGACATACCAGAAATTCTTTGCTTATTGAAATTGGGGCATATCTATGTCTTCATTAGCCTTAATAAATAGAATAATAAATGATGAAAAGGGCATATCTGGACATTGAGACTACGGGGCTGAGCAGGAATTACTGCGATATAACGGTTATAGGCGTCGGCTTTGAAATGGCCGGGCGGGTAGTAACGGTTCAGCTTATGGGCAATAACCTGTCCGAGCGAAAGCTGACACGGGTATTGGCAGGGGTTGACAGGATTTACACCTACAACGGCAGCAGATTCGATTTGCCGTTTATAAAGGCCAGGCTTAATGTAGACCTTAAGCAAATCGTCGAGCATAGAGATTTGATGTACGACTGCTGGAGGCACAATCTCAAGGGCGGCTTAAAGGCGGTCGAGCATAGGCTCGGAATAAAGAGAAAAGTTCCAGAGATAGACGGTTATATGGCGGTACGACTGTGGTGGCGGTACTATAACGACAACGACCGCGACGCACTTGATAAGCTGCTGTTATATAACAGGCAGGATGTTACTAACCTGAAGAAGATTCGGCTGAAGCTCGGCGTGTCCTGAAACACATCGTCAATCTTCAAGAGATGCAGGGATTTCCAACAGCTCTTTGATGTAATTGAGAAATTCAGCGGCGTAATCGGCATTGATTACGGCGTGGTCTGCCGCGAGATTCAGGCTGACCATTTTCCGCTCGCATACGTTGCCGTTTCGGACAACGGCCTGGTGCAATGTATTACCGACTGCTAAAATCACACTTGCGGGCGGCGGGACGATACCTATAAATGAATCGATTCCGTAAGCGCCGAGATTGCTCAAGGCGATTGTTTCGTCTGTTACTTCGTCGAGGCTCAGACGGTTTGCACGGGCCTTGTCGGTCAGCAGTTTTTCAACCTTTGCGATGTTAACCAAGGTCATATTTTGAACGTTTTTCATAACTGGTACGACGAGACCCTGTGGTGCGTTGACTGCAAAGCCGACGTTGACGGAATCGGCAATTCTGATGTTGTCGCCGTTGACCCTGCCGAGCACCAAAGGATACCGCAGTGCGGCATGGGCAAGGGCGCAGATGTAAAAGGCGTTAGTGGTAATTTTGACGCCGGTTGTTTTCTTGAGCTTGTGCCTGGCGTCCATCAGTTCGGTAACATCGGCTCTTGACTGTATGTAGAAACAGGGCTTTGTCTGCTTTGAAGTGAGCATTCTTTGTGCGATGAGCTTCTGTATGTGGGTGAGAGGAATATTTTTTGCCGTGGCCTGGTTCAAGTTTGAGTCACCGTAAAGCAAATGTTTTCGAGCAAGGCTTCCTTTGTGCAGAAGATTGTGTTGCGCTGCAGTGTTTATTTTGTATTTTGCTTACATACCCGCCGACCGGGCAAAGGGATATTATAGTAGGAAAAGGGGGTATTGCAAGTGTGTTAAAATAGGGGCGTTGGCGGGCGTATGTCATGTCCGGTCCGGACGTTAGACGTTCGATTCGGTCAAAAAAAATCTGCGAAAAAAATCTTTTTTTCTTTAACTTGGTGGGATGTTGTTCTATAACTATCGGCACGGTTGTATTCTAACCGTGGGTGTCGAGAGTCTGAGAAAGACCGTTTGAATATCCTGGTGAGTTAGAATAGATATCAAATATATGCATCATGAGGAAGAATCAAAGCGGTCGCGAATTATTTTGCGGGAGCATTATAGCCTGGGAATTTCCATTTTCTTCTAAATCAAGATTTTAATGGGTTAGTGCGCGTAATTATCGGAAGTTAGTTGTTAAGCTGAGCAATATAGGGTAGTTAGGCAAGATATTTATTGACAAGAAGGGCCCAGAAAAGTTATACTGCCGTAATGAGTACGTGCGCCCATTGCAGCGGTGGTATTTGCGCTTCTGGGCTGAGAGGGAAGGCGCTGTAGAATTGTGGTCAAGGAAGGATAAGGGATGCGTTAGTAACAAGTCCGGAGTAACACACGGTGCATGTACTTTAAGGAGAATTGATATGAGTAAGCCAACAAGGTTCACGGCAATTTGTCTGTTTCTGGCTTTTGCGGCACTGGTTTTTGCCGGTGCTGCAACGGCTGCCGATATGAACGATGATGCAAAGGCAAAGGCCGAAGCGAAGGGGAGGATGAAGCTGGAGAAGAAGGCGGAAGAAGCAGAAAAGCTAAAACAAAAGAAAGAAGAAGCGGAGCGGATTAAGCGAGAAGAGGCCGAGTTGGCACGGCAGAAGGCCGAGGCCCGCGCTGCAGCAAAGGCTGAGGATGAAAGGCTTGCACAGATAGATGCTGAGGCTGAAGCGCAAGCCCAGGCTGAGATTGCCGCGGCCAGGGACCAGATGATGGCGAAGATGGCCGAGCTGGACGCCAAGGCTGCGCAGCAAACTGCTGATACAAAAGCCAAGCTCGAGCAGCTCAAGAGCGATTACGAAATGAAGAAATCTGCGCTTGATGCTGAGTACAAGGAGAAAATAGCTGCTGCCGAGGGTGAACAAAAGGCTTCTCTTGAAACCGAACGTAAATCGAAGCAGCTCAATTTGAGTGAGAAATACAAATCCGACGTTGCGTCGGTAAAGCAGTTGCAGGCCGAGCAGAAGGCCGAGATAAGTCAGCAAAAAACGGTCATCGAAAACGAGTATGACGAGAAGGCGGCAGTAGCTAACGCCAAGGCGAGGCGCACTTTGGCTACGGCAAAAATGGCGGGCATTAATTTGCCGCAGGATAACACTCCGAAGATGACGGTGCGCCGGGTTCGTCTCAGCGGCAATATACTTATTACTACGGCCCAGGTAATCGACAATATGCCGCTGATATGGAGTGCGTCGGGCAAGCCGCTTTCACAGACTGAGCCTGAGGATTTGTATGACTTCAGGGTGCTTAATGACATTATGCTGGACCCCGGTGCGCCGCGTCAGGTAAGCGCAAGGACAATGCAGGGCTTTACGGCATACGTGCTGTCTTTGTATCAGGAGCATAACTACGCCGGGATTTATGTGTTTGTCCCCAAGAGCGCAATGGTCGCTGCAAATCAGCTAAAGGATGATGTGCTGCTTGTTGAAGTTCTGGAAGCCCCGGTAACAACGGTGACGGTAAGGTCCTACGATGCCGACCAGAATATAAAGGAAAAGGGTTATCTGCGACAGTCGGCGGTGGGGGAATGGTCGCCGGTTCAGGCCGGCAGTGTGGCCAATGAGAAAGAGCTCAACGATTTTGTGAATCTGCTGAATCAGAACCCCGACAGATATGTTTCGGCTACAGTGACAAAAGGTGCTCAGCCCAATACTCTGGCAGTAGATTACGACATATATGAAGCAAGTCCGTGGCACTGGTTCCTTCAGGTTGACAATGCCGGTACACGGGACAAGCAATGGGTGCCGAGAGTCGGAGTGATTAATACGAACCTTCTGGGTATCGACGATACGTTTGCCCTTATCTACCAGGCTCCGTTGGATAAGGAAATCGACGAAGAGTATTCGATTTTCGGCAGTTATGATTTTCCGATACTCGGCCCGAAGCTGCGGTTGAATCTTTACGGCGGCTACAGCCAGTATAACATCAACCCGGATGCCGGTCCGTTCGATTTCATCGGCAATGGTCATTTCTATGGTGCCGTTCTGCGGTACAACGTTCTTCAGACCGATGCGGGCTGTCCTATCGGCCAGGGGTGGTTCTTTGATGTTAAAGGCATGTATGAACGGGTGCGCAGCAAGCTGACGCCGTCGTTATTCCCGACCCTTCTTGCCTCGGATATAAGATTCTCGGTATGGGGCTGGGGTCTTGAGATGCACAGGCGCAACGACATGAGCAACAGTTCGATTGGGCTTGAGCGATGGCAGAAAATCGGTAATGACTATAACAAGGCCAATTTCCAGCTGGCAAGGACAGCGGCGAACTATGATTTTGACTGGTACGAGGTAAGCGCTCGGCACAGCCAGTACATGGACCCGAACAAGGTCCACAGGGTAAGCGGCTCGGTGCGGTGGATAGAGACGCAAGCCAGACTTGTTCCGGCGAAGATGACATCTTTTGGCGGGATGTATTCGGTTAGAGGTTATGACGAGTTCGAAATAGTGGCGGACGGCGGTTTGCTGACCTCTCTGCAGTATGAGTATGATTTGATTGCCGCCGACAAGGCCGGTATGACGGCTGAAGAGAGGAAACAATTGGGACAGCAGGAGAAAAACCCATACGAAATTAAGAAGGCTGCTCCGCTGTGTTTCCTCGATTACGGCAGAACGACAGTAAATCATCCGGTGCCGGGACTCGGTGAGCGCAAGCACGTACATCTGCTGTCGGTCGGTATAGGAGCGCTTGTTGAAATGGGTGACCACCTGAGCGGAGCCGTCTATTACGGTTATCCCTTGAAGCCGACGGATGATACGAGAACGGGCAAGGGACGTGTAAACGCGAACTTTATGTTGAGGTGGTAAGGGCTTGGATAGACATATAGGCAATGGAGAAAACATTCGGCCTTGTGGGCCGGTTTTTAAGGAAACATAAGAGTCAAGATGGAACTAAAAGAAATTATGCGTGAAAATAAGGGGAACTAAAATGGAAACCATGAGGAAGATTTCTAAGAGGTATTACCTGCGGAAGATGGTCATCTGGGTGCTCGTGAACCTGATGTTTTTCGGGGTGCCTTTCGGTGCATTTGCCATCACCGGTGACGATGTCATCAGGGGAACGGCCGATGTAACTTACGACGGGGTCATTAACCCGGATGTATTCATCGACATGGGTAGTCCGAGCGCCGTGATTAACTGGGCAAACTTCGACACGGTCAAGAACCAGAACGTTGAGTTTGACAGGGGTTCTGAGGGCGGAATGAACTTTGCGGTATTGAACCGTATTACGGGACCGGGAGGGGCGACGTCGTTTTGCGGCAATCTTTATGGTAACAACGGTCTTGTCATCGTGTCGAATCCATCCGGTATTATCTTTGGCGGCAGTGCTTTTGTTCAGGCCAGGAGCTTTGCGGCGATTGGTCGTGATATAGACCCGGACGTGTTTATGGCCGGCGGCCTGAATTTTGACCCGCTTGATTTTGACTATAGCGACCTGACCGGCGATATCGAACTGGGCGCCTATTGGGTAGGAGGTATGGGCGGACACTGGCAGCAGGCTGAAATTCATGTGGATGAGACGCTCGCTCTTATCGGCAAAAACATTTTAAACAAGGGCAAGATATACACCGACCAGCCGGGCGCCTATGTTGTAATGGCAGCCGGTGAAAGCGTGTTGATAGGCAGAGAAAACGGGAAAGTCATGGTCGATGTTTCTGCCCCGACCCCCGAAGATTGCGTTGTTGATAACGGCGACACCGGTTTTATGGGATACAGGCCGGGGCCGGGTAGTATAGAAGCCGACGGCGGACACGTTGTTCTTGCGGCCGGCGATATCTACTCGACAGCTATCGAAGGCGTTGAGACGTTGAGAGCTACGGCGGAAGGCAGCGCAACGTTCTACGGCCCGATTAGTGCTTATGCCGAGACCGCTTCGGATGCTGTTGCCGAGGTTGAAATTACTACAGGCGGCAGTCTTACGATTAATCAGGATATTAAGGTCACGGCTGTTGGTCTCGATAATAATCCTGCGGACGGCGTTGCTGATGGTGATACCTATGCTTCGATAAAGCTGAAATCAGGCGGCGACCTGACGATAAATTCAAACACCGGTTCGGGTGGAACAGAACTATTAGCCACGGCCATCGACGGTGTTAACAACAATGCAGATATTTCATTAGAAGCAGCCGGTTTGGTTAAGGTGGATGCTCCTGACCAGGTTACGATTCAGGCTGAAGCCGGTTCGGGCAAACTTCCTGGAGCCGAGAATCAGGCTAATGTTAACATCAAGGGCGGCAGCGTTTCGATTACGGCTACAGATTTGGGTATATCTGATAGGCCGGCGGCGGTTTCTGCCTATGCTCACGATGCAACGGTAAACCGTGCCAAGGTCGACATTCAGTCAGAAGGCGATGTGGAAATCATTGGCGCAGGTTCGAACGGTGATAGCGCCATTGTAGAAGCTTTGGCTCAGTGTGGTTCTGAAAACCATGCTGATGTAGTTATTAACGCCGGGGGCGATGTTGACATCATAGCCAAACAGGGCGAGCCCACCCAGGGTAGCGAAACTACAAGCGCGTTGGTAATAGCCGAGGCTCGTGATGCTGATATATCGAACGAGGCCAATGTTGATATTGACGCCGGAGGCAACGTTCATGTAAAGAGTGAAGGCGGAAACCTGCACGTAGTTCAGGAAGCGTATTATGAAATTTATACTAACCTATACGGAGGTGGGTGGAGATGGGTTGAAGTAGACCACGTACCCGGATGGTATCACGGCCCGGTCAAAACACATCCTGAGGAAACCGGTTTCACACCTGCTGTTGCTTCGGTAAAGGCCATAGCCGAGAACGCATCGAACAGCAATACCGCCGGTGTTGATATTACGGCAGGCGGTAACGCTGTGGTACTGGCCAAAGACGGCGGCGAGGCCAAGGTGTTGGCGTACACTGGTAACGCCCTTGATTCTGTGAATACTTCGAGTGTTAATATCACCGCCGAGGACGG
>CAYSTP010000091.1:0-8415 GCA_964434085.1 uncultured Pirellulales bacterium | reverse complement strand
CCCCCAACCTTCGGTTTTGGAGACCGACGCTCTGCCAAATTGAGCTACTGGCCTATCATCTTCTGTTATCAAAGATTCACGCAAACATCATTTTTTGTTTAGCCCCCAACTTTAGGTTGGGGGTTCACGTCGTTCTATTTAGCCCCCAGGCCCGCCTGGGGGGTTACAACGCTCGCAACGCTACTTCCGCCGCTGCCGAAGACATTTGACTCAATGACTCCAAGTTTGCATCTCGCGCCATTTTCCCGTCACAGCAAGACGCCTCTCTGCTTGGCAACTCTCGCCAACCGGCGTCTCCACAAATAATGAAACCTTAGGCACTACTACTCTAACCAACCGCCACCGCGCCATTACGGAAAAATAGCTACACAATATTCACTTTTCACTATCCGCCGCCGAGCTTGCCTCCTGCCCGTGCTACGCCGGACCTGTTCACCAACCGCCAACCCTGCTCAAATCGGCAGCCACCCGAAGCACCGAACCACACTGCCGCGAACACGACTTTTTATAATACACTTTTGGAAAAATCGGTCTACAATATTTACTTTTTTGCCCCCCGCCGCTGTCATCCGTCGTCCGTCGTCACTTCGAAATTCTACATTCGATATTCGACGTTCAGGTGTGCACCCTGAATCCTGTACACTATTTTCTTCGTATCTTATGCACCGTCCTTGTCCTGCTGTGCGGGCAGAACTTCTTCAGCGCCAATTTCGGTGTGCCTTCCGCCACGCTGACATTGGTGCGGTAATTCCGTTGTCCGCACTCCGTACATTCCAGCCACACATCTTCACGTTTACTCTTCTTCTTGGCCATAAGACACCTTTGTGCCTGTCATCGAACACGATTTCTTTTTCGTTTAACCCCAACTTTATGTTGGTGTTGTTTGGCAGTCACCGGTACGGCGACTTGGTTAGCCACCAGGCCCGCATAGGGGTCCATACCGTTTACTTTAGCCCCCATCCCTGTTTACCCGCCGTAGCTTCAGCGAAGGCAGGGAGGTGGGGGTACTTGCCGTCTTGCCTGTTACTGAATCACCTTGGTGACCACACCGGCGCCTACTGTACGTCCGCCCTCTCGAATCGCAAAACGCACACCTTCTTCCATTGCGATTGGAGAGATAATTTCCACCTCCATCGCAATATTGTCACCCGGCATACACATCTCTGCCGCCTTGCCCTCGCGGCTCTTCAGTCCCAATATCGCGCCCGTCACGTCCGTCGTACGGAAGTAGAACTGAGGCTTGTAACCGGCAAAGAACGGGGTATGACGACCGCCCTCTTCCTTTGTCAGAACATAGACCTCCGCGTCGAACTTCGTATGCGGTGTAATGCTGCCCGGCTTGGCTATAACCTGACCACGCTCCAATTCCTTCTTCTCGACACCTCGCAGCAGAAGCCCGACGTTATCGCCCGCCTGGCCCTCATTGAGCGTCTTATTGAACATCTCCACACCCGTCACCACCGTCTTTCTAATATCCTTGGAAAGCCCGATTATCTCAACCTCCTCACCGACCTTAATCGTCCCGCGCTCCACTCTGCCAGTGCCGACCGTTCCTCTTCCCTTAATACTGAACACATCTTCTACGGGCATCAGGAAGGGCTTGTCCACTTCACGCTTCGGAATCGGGATGAACTCGTCCATCGCCTTGAGCAGCTCTACTATCGGCTTGCACTCGGGGTCGTCCATACTCGTCGCTTTCATAGCCTTGATTGCCGAACCGCGAATAATCGGCGTATCATCGGCAGGAAAATTATACTTGCCGAGAAGCTCTCTGACCTCGAGTTCCACCAAATCCAGCAGCTCCGGGTCATCCACAAGGTCGACCTTATTAAGGAACACCACTATTTCCGGCACGTTCACCTGCCGGGCCAGCAGGATGTGCTCGCGGGTCTGTGGCATCGGCCCGTCGCTCGCCGAGACCACCAGTATTGCACCGTCCATCTGGGCCGCACCGGTAATCATGTTCTTGACGTAGTCCGCGTGACCCGGGCAGTCGATATGTGCGTAGTGACGGTTCTCCGTCTCGTACTCCACGTGCGCTGTCGCAATCGTCAGGATTTTCGTGGCGTCTCTTCGGCCCTGAGACTCCGACGCCTTCGCTATCTCATCGTACGATTGAAACTTCGACAGCCCTTTTAGCTCCATTACCTTCGTCATCGCCGCCGTTAACGTCGTCTTGCCGTGGTCAACATGCCCGATAGTACCGACGTTGACGTGTGGTTTTGTCCTTTCGAATACTGCCTTAGCCATTTCAGTTCAAACCTCCAATCTGCTCTGGGTTATCATTCCTTAATCCCGTTCTATCCCTATTATTAACACCACACCAATTACTCATTTCCTCCGGACCTTCGCCGGAGTCCTTCTTTTTTTGTTTAGTCCCGCCCCCTGAGGGAGGGGTTACTTCCTTTCATTTAGCCCCCGAATTTATTCGGGAGTTCTCTTTCACTTAGCTGCTGAAGGGACTTGAACCCTTGACCCCGTCCTTACCAAGGACGTGCTCTACCACTGAGCTACAGCAGCGATTATTCGTTGCTCGTTTCTCGTCGCCTGTCGCTCGGGCGACGATTCAAAACTCACAGTTAAGCATTTACAACTAACGCCCGCCACTCATCCACCGTATCACAGCGGCCAACAGCGTTGCATAGTTCGCCCGGCAGTTTTGCCGGCGACTGCCGCAAGCTCTCGCCCTGAGCAACATCAAAGAACCCGCTCGCGGCGTAATTGCCTTGGGATAGGGAGCTTACGCCAGCCAGACCGAAATAGATAAAATACGCTCCCTACACCTTTCGCCCGTTTCTATTTCGATGCTCAGCAGGCGCAGGAACCGCCTAAATCCTTAAAAATTCGGTTGTAAAACATAGTAGTTTATCTAAAGAGGCTATGATTGCAAAGCTAAAATTTCCGAAAAATTCCGAAAAATTTTTAAAAAAACCGAAAATTCCCTAATTTAACGCTTTTCCAACCGCCGGACTGAGACAGGAGCCCTGCGGCTTGTCCTGCTGTAGCTATAGCGATGGATAAAAAGGGCGAAAGGTAGGCGCCTGCGCTTCAGATAGATGCTTGATGCTCGATTCTGGATGCTCGATGCTCGGCTACTGATTACTGACTTCTGACTGCCGACTACCGGCTACTGCTCTACATGCCCAATTCGCGGACCTGATTCATGAGGCTGCTGTATAGGCCGGTCATGGCGTAAACCAGAAATATCGTAACGGCAATCATCACGATGCTGATAACTGCCTTCTTAACTATACTGTAATTCGGATTTAGCCAGACCAGCGGAATTGCGAGCGGGCCGACAAATAAAAACGCAACAACCCAGGCCGTTGAGGAATTGTACCACTTCTTCTGCTGCGGCGGCTTAGAGAGGAACTCGCCGCAGTAGCGGCACTTTATGGCCTCGGCCTGGATTTCCTCGGCACAGAATGGGCATTTTTTGGTCATATCGGCCTCGGCCACAGGCTGCTCCAATAAAGTCTGCATTTTAGCGCTTCTCCTAAGTATATACGAAAAAAACCTCGTCTTGTCTTTATCGGCGTTTGCCGAAGGCAGGTTAAGACCGTTCCCCGTGAGGGGCCCCAAGGGCTGCGTTCCGGGTTCCGCGTAGCAGGGTCGCGCTGGCGGCGAGAACAAAACGAGATTTTAACAGGTCTTCAGGGGCGAGATTTCAGGATATCGCGTATCTCGGTTAGCAGGACTTCCTGCTGCGGCGGTGCAGCCGGAACCGGTTTTTCCACTTCCCTGCGTTTGAGCCTGTTGATTGCGTGGATTAAAATAAAAATCACAAAGGCCACGATGAGGAAGTCAATAATGTTGTTGATGAACACGCCGTAGTTGATGGTGACGGCGGGCTGTTCTGCGACGGCCTTTTTCAGGGTGGCTGAAAGCCTGGAGAAGTCGACATCGCTGAGGAGCAGGCCTATCGGGGGCATAATAATGTCGTTGACGAGGGAGCTGACGATTTTGCCGAACGCTCCGCCGATGATGATGCCGACAGCCATGTCAATGACGTTGCCCCGCATCGCAAAGGCCTTGAATTCCTTCACAAAACCCATAAGTGGTCTCCTTAATTTGATGTCAATTTGACAAGCACAACCGGTGCTTTCCCGTCAGATGCGATTGTACTAAGGATAATGCAAAGGCAAAAGTCAAAAGCAAAAAGTCAGAATTGTGGAGGGGCACGCGATGGGCCGGTCGCTGCACCCAACTGTGGCGTATGTCGGTTTGGAGCGGGATTACCTTCGGTCATTTTTTTGGGTTTCAGTGGCAGGCGACGTTAAGAATTCTATCGTTGTTTTCCGAGGGCAATCACTCTATCAGTGACTGACGACGGAGGCACAAGATATTTGTCGAAGTCGTGTAAATTTTTGTCCGTGATGCCAATTTGATACTCTATGCCTCCGCGGTGTTGATGACTCAGGTTGGGATTGTTTTTCACTTCAGAGTTGGAAAGTACCCAGTAACGAATTGAATCAGTCCAAACGCCGATGAATACAAAAACGTCACAAATATCGAGTTTGAGCTGTTGAAAATTCATCCAGAAAGGATGTTCGCTATCTATCCGCAGAGCCTTTGATGCCAAGTCACCCCTTTTCTCTGTATTTATAGCTCTACATGCTTTAACTTCTACTCTGACGGTTTCTATCCAAAGATCGTATTGCCCGGAGTGAGCCGGATCAAGGGTTTTATTTGCCAGTTGAAATCGTTGGTCCAAGTCTCTTAAATGCTGCTCACCCCAAACTTGGCCGAATATCCGGGGTGCAAGACCAAAGAGACTCAAATATTTGTTTGCCGAGACATATTTATCTCGCAAATCTTCATATTGTTTAAAAGTGATTACCGAACGGTCTCTTAAAAACATGAGTATGTACTCATATTCATTAAAGGGAAAGACGGACACTAAAGATTGCAGCCGGACATCGAGAAAATCTTTGTCTTGCCGATTCATTGTGCCAATAAATCGATCAAGATACTCTCGTAGTTGCTGCTGTGTCATACGCTTTCTCCATTTCAGGGAACGGATTTTGGCACTGCCAACCTGTTTTTCCTTTAGACCTATAATTCTCAAGTCTTCTTATAGTTAACTCGGCAAATATTGGGTCGATATCGAAGGTTATTACTGTTCTGCCAAGCCGTTCGCCCGCAAGGAGGGTTGTACCTGAGTGAGCAAAGCAATCTAGTACAATATCGTCTTCAGAACTACTTGATAGCAAGATACGTTCAATAGCTTTAAGTGGTTTTTGTGCATAGCAACCTGGGACATTTTCCTCTAAGCGATAAAAAACCTGCTGCAAGTCGACCCAAACATTACCTGGACGAATGTTGGATGATTTACTGCGCTCAAGGTTCTCTGTCCGTGTGCCGTTTACATCTTTATAATAACCCCTCAATATTTTTGGGATATCCGTATATACGACGGTGAATTTCGGATCGCCTTGAATATAGTGCAATAATTCTTGTCTTACCCACATCCAGTTTTTCTGAGTACCGTAGCCTCTCTGATTGCGAAGGGTTATAAAATTCCTTGGTTTAAACTCAGAAAATTCACGCATCATTACCATAAAATCCGGTAACGGTTGAAAGTTGTCACGGACATCGGCTCCAATCCACACGTAAAGATGGGAATTCGCCGCCGCAGAACGCACGCAGTTCATGACCCACCGTCTTGAGAAAATCATATAATCGGAAAGGGCCTCTTTAGACAAAGTCTGCGTATTTGCGTTTCCTACTACAACGTTGTAAGGGGGATCGTTAACAATAAGCGAGGCCTTCAATCCATTTAGTATTCTCTCTACATGGTCCGACTTTATGGCATCAAGGACGCCAACTCTATGCCCTCTGACTGGGTCCTCCCAGATCTCTCCAAAAGACAGCCTGCAATATGGAAGCAGGTGTTTGCGCAATTCTGGTTCGACATCAAGTCTACCGAACGGCTCTTTCAATTGGCGCTTGCCGTTAGCGGCGAGTATTGTTTCGTTTCCGAAAAGAGATTGTTGCCCCATTTTTTCACGATCCATAAACAGCTTAATTTATTTTAACCATACTTGGCAAGACATGCAATGGACAGAGTACAATATTATGCAAGATAAACCATGTTTTTTTGTAATGATTACTGATCTCTGTGGGAATCGGCAGGTTGTTTTGAACATCGCAAGTCAGAATCCGGGAAATTGAGTACTGCCCATTCGCCGCGGCGAATTGGCCGATAGTCTTTAGTCGTTAGCATACAATCCCGCCAATCCACGTCAGATTAATTGTTCACACAAAACGCTATTCACTATTCACCAACAGCCCCCGCGGCGCTCTTGTCCGGCTGATTTTTCGTATGAATAAATGTACCTGTCGGGCTGCTTGTTGCCGCATTAGAAACAGGCAGGCTGTATTGATAGATAGATGTTTTTCCCCTTGTGAATATCTCCGCTCTTCCTGTAACTAATTCTTTTTCTTCCATGATAAACTTGACATGTTGCAGTAATGCCCAGGCACTGTTATTCCACTGCATCTGGAAGCCTCTCTGGTGAGCCTCTTTTTCCATCGCAAGGCGCTTATTTTGGTTAAAGACCAAAAAATCAAGTGCTCCGGCTATTTGTTCCACTGAAGCTTCCCCGGCGTCCACCAAAATACCTCTGGCATATCTGCCGATAACAAGGCCGCTCGGACAAGCTTTGTTTGAATAAATAAGCTCCAAAGCCCAACGAAATTTGGTCGCTATTGCAACTCTACTGGAGCCTAAAGTGTCAGCTAATATGCCGCTTGACGTTTGGAACATGTTGAGATAAGGAAGCACCACGACGTTGGTCGCACCATAAAATTCCAAAAAAGTGCTTTCATCCAAAAAGGTGTCGAGAAAAATAATGTCGTACTGTCTAAAATCAAGGCCCTCAAGCTCTTTGACCTTGCACCATTTCAGTTTGGACTCTTCCAGCGTTTTAGATAGTGTTGCTTGATATGCCCGGTATTCTTTGCCCTCGGCTGCGCGGGCAAAATCCGGATGGTATTGACCTGCAATTAAATACACTATTCTTTCCCTTTGCGCGTCCGTACAGGACTGTTCTAAAAACCTTCCATAGGCCCTGATGCTGTACTGGATTCCCTTACCAGGGGACAATAGCCCCAATGTGGTAACGAGAAAAAAGTCTTTCAGACCGTGTTTTTCTTTGATTGCCAATCGGTCATATTCGGAAGGATGTTGCATCCTGATTCCGTGGTCAATGTGCTTGAGCTTTGAATGGTCGATGTTATAAGTTGATGATTCTAATACACCAATGGCATTTTCTGAGGTCAGAATAAGACCGTCACTAAACTTGGCCAGTTCCTGTAACGTCTTTTTTTGATGGTCGTTCGGCTCGTCGAGCACAGTGTGAAGGTAAACCAAAGTAGTAAGCCCCTGACCGCTAAACGCTTTTGCCATATCTACAAAATTCGTTCCTTCACTATCCTTTCCATTCTTATCAGGGTCAAGGCCGTATTCGTGCTGCAATATAACAATAGTCGGGTTCGTACTTTCTTTTGCTCTGGTTATTATGTTTTTAATGGCAAACCCCCAGGATTCAGGATTGTACTGGTCAATAACAAGGTCAACAGGAATACTATATGGTCCGCTATTTTTATCGATTGCTGCAACTCTTATGTGGCCGACTTCACCCGTAAAATGTTCGAGTGCATTAGCCAGGTCACGTGAAAATGTGCCGATTCCGCACTTTCTTGGTGGAAATGTACTTACAACTCGAATATTATACGGCATACTTGACCGACCTTTACCTCTTGCCCAACTCTCCCTCGCCCCAACCCGCAACCTGTCTCCCGAAAGCCAACCGAATTACAAGTAGCCCGAACAAAGTTATTAGCAAAATTAATTCGACTTTTCCACCCTTATTTTTGTCCGCCAGAGGTGGTGAATGGTGAACGGCGAATCCTGGATAGTGAATGGTGGATGGTGAATCGTGAATAGTATTTAGTGCTAACGACCAGTGACTGGAAAAATCTTAAATTCTTCCGATTTCCCACTTGACAAAATCACCCCCATTTTTGAGCTAAAAACACAGGTGTTCAAAAACGTTAAAAACCCACAAAAAAACGTCAAAAAGCGCTCAAAACCTGCAAAAAATCGCTCAAAACCACCCAAAAACCATACCTTTTTATCCCTACCGTTTTACTGTGATATAAATCCCTAACCTCTTATGCTCTAACGACTTGTGCTCTCCGGTGTCAAATTTGGCACTTTTACACCGGCTGTCCAATTGACCCCCAAATCCTCATTTTTCGGCCAAAATCCCCGATTTGACCCCTCTCGGCCAAATTTTTCTATTCTGCGCGCGCGAGCGGATTCGGGTTTTGAATCAAAAATGAGGGTTTGTACTTTTGCGCACAAGCTCCACGAAACGCGCGTTTTGAAGAATTTTCAAAAATTTCTTA
>CAYSTP010000090.1:0-8485 GCA_964434085.1 uncultured Pirellulales bacterium | reverse complement strand
AGCGCCGCCGTCGTCTTGCCCTTGCCGTCGCCGGTATAAATCTGCACCAGTCCTTCTTCAAGCATAGCCGGGTATCATACTAAAAACCGGGACAAATTAGAATTCAAAAACGCCTCTTCTGACCGGAAAGCTCCGGCACGGGGCGGGATTGACACCACAGAAGGCAACTGTTAATTTGTAACTATGCTAAGGCTTGCTCCGACAACCGTTTACACACTTATCGTTCTCGTGATGTTGGCTGGCTGTTCCGGCGAAGACAAAAATAAGCCGCCAGCACCTGATATAAAGCTTGGCAACCTTGCACCTATCAACCCCATCGGTCCCATAAGACCCATACAGACAGTCGCCTTCGACTTCTATACCATCGAGTTACCTGCAGAAAGTGCGGACTTACTTTCTGATATCTGGCCGATGTTATACACCAAACCCGTACGGTTGACCGACCCCGCCGCCTTTGCCGCAAATTCATTCCGGTTAGTCTTCGGTGAGCCTCAAATGTGGCAGAAAACCGCGGCTCTTCTCGAATCAGCCGGTGGCAGACCTGTTGCCAGTGTCAGATTGCTTCTGGATTACGGCCAGACCGGTGATTTTGTTGTCACCAGAATCAGAGAAAAGACCAATATCTTCCATCTCACATCGGACCTGTCAATCGACTCATTAACAGCACCACGCGGTCGGCTTGTGCTCAGGGTCAGGGTCTCGCCCGTAGCCGGGGTGCGGGGCCTGTGCGATTTCAATGCAATGCCGGTATTCATACCAGCCAGGTCGCGCACTTTTCTCGAAGACTCAACAAAAATAGAAGACGTGGCTCTTGAGACTCTCGGTTTTACCGTTGAAATGAGCCCGGGTGATTTCTTTCTTATGGGCCCTGCAAACTATCCGAGCAGTACAAACTCTCTTGGCAGTCTTTTCTTCACCACTGCAAAAAACGAGAAAATACGAGTGTACGCCGTTTTCTGCAGCAATATCACGGATTGAGGGGGTTCCCCAAACAGCATGAGCAAAGCTACCGTAGCCCTGACCAGATGCACAGATTACGACCCCGACAAAATATCCAACTGTCTGAACAGACAATTTGAACTGCTCGGCGGTCTGTCAAGATTCGTCAAATCAGGTGACACCGTTCTTATCAAGCCTAACTTCATAGCTCCCCGGTCGGCGAGCCACGCAACTCAGACACACCCGGTGATAATCATAGAGCTGGCCAGGCTGCTTTTGGACTTCGGCGCCAAGCCCTTTGTGGGAGATTCACCGGCATGGCAAAATGTCTTTGTCTGTGCGAACAAACTAAGACTCGATAAGCCTCTTGAAAAACTCGGCGTACCTGTAAAACAGCTCGATTCGCCCAAAACATGCATTATAGGCGATGACAATCTGAGGGTCAGGCTAAGCAATGTCGCCCTCGAAGCTGATGTGATAATTAATCTGCCGAAGTTCAAATCACACCAGCAGCTTGTCGCAACCTTCGCCGTCAAGAATATGTTCGGCTGCGTTCCCGGCAAGCGCAAGCCTCTGTGGCATTTTCGAAAAGGCGGCGACCAGCGGCAGTTCTGCAAACTTCTAATCGACATTTACCGTTACCTTAACCCGGCACTGACGATTATCGACGCCGTTTCGGCCATGGACGGCCCGGGACCGATTAACGGCAGAACCCGGCCGCTCGGATGGATTATCGGCTCAACTGACCCCGTTGCCTGTGAAACCGTATGCAGCCGGTTGATAAACCTCGACCCGGACTCGCTACCCATTGTCAGAACTGCTAAACAAATCGGCTTTGGTTGTTCAAGCCCGGATACCATCGAAACCGTCGGTGACCTGTTCCTGCAGAATATCTGTACCGATTTTGTGTTCGCAAAACCCATTCCTATCCGTTTCTCACTGCCCCATGTCTGCAAAAGCATCTGCAAACAATTGCTTCTGCTCGCAAGGCACTGACCACCGTTCACCCACACTTCGGCCCAGGCTGATAACTTGTAAGTTGACAGAAGTTATCCGGGCTGTTCGGAGATCATATCTTCCTCCGGAGTTCCTGTTGGGCTTTTTTGTCCCAACGTCCCGTCAGCGTAAATATTCAGCAGCTCGCCGGAAATTGTCAGAATCCCCACAACCTCAGCAAGTTGCCGTTTTCAACGCTGAAATGTTGTCGTCAGGACCTTTAGGGTAATTTCTACTTAGTCTTCCGGCAGGATGCCGACAAGCCGTTCCGCTTCATAGCGAATTAATTCTTCCGGGTCATCAAGAAACTCTTCCACCAAGTCAGGCGCAACATCTGCAAGCAGGTAAATCGCTTGAAGACGAACCTCAGACGGGTTGCCCTCAGCCAATGCCGCCCAAAGCTGGTCTATCTGTAATTGGGGGTCAACAGCATCATCATGCAAACTTCGATATGCGAGCATTTCAATCACACTTTCGATATCGGCAACATCTTTGGTTAACATCTCCATATCAACTTCATCAAGACCGGCATCGTCGTTCAAATTATGCACACCTGGCTCAGTTTCATAGTCGTCGTCTCCTTCTGCCGCGATGATGACCGCTTCTGTTTTCTTGTCGCTGCAATACCGCAAAATATCCTGTGCCTTACGCGCGCGTACCTCCTCTGGAAAAGGCAGCATCTCCCCGTCCTGCCCGTAAATTTCCGCAGTATCAGCATACGCACCTTCAGCGTTAATCTCAATCTGGTCTGACGCCGCATCGTCAGCTACATCAGCCAGCGCTGTTTGCCCGTCTCGACGGTTCGATAAACCGTGTTCGATGTCGGCTCCCGGCAGGTCCTCAGACGTAACGGCGTCATTATATGCAGGACTTGCAGAGTAAGCAGGTTCAGACAAAGGCGTGCTGTCAGGACTGCCGTCTAAGGTCTTTGTGGTAATATCATTTTGCTCATCGGTGACGTCTGCAGCACGTTCATTATTTTCCGCTTCGAAAATACCTTCATCCTGCCCGATGGCAGGGTCCACGGCACATGTATAAGCTCCTGTTGCACGTCGCTCCGCCGCAGCCGGCATCGTAATATCTCTATCTTCCTGCCTGAACGGATGTATCGTCAGCATAGAAAAAGCAATCGCAAAAACGAACATACATATGATAAGGATGAACCGTACGGCTTTCATTGTTTCTCCGGTCAAAAAAACCTATAACTGTGATAGAACTCCGTTTTTTTAATTTTATGCATTAATATGGTACCCATGCATCCTCTACAGGTTTGGGGCGGTCGTAATTCAGCGATTGCACACGCCAGAAATATGTAGTGCCGACCTTGTGACCTTTAACCACCACTTCAAGAATCTCCGCTGACGGATCATTCTTGGGCGGTTTGACGGTCAGTTTCTTCTTGCGTTTGCCTGTGCTCAGGTCATAAATCTCTATAGCGTATTTTTCAGCGTTTACCGCCGCCGTGAATTGATAGGATATCTCCTTGGCGTCCGCAACAAACGAACTGTCCGGTGTTAGCTGCTCAGGGTCGGCAGGGTCCACTTGCGCACGTGTAAATTCCGTCCAGTCTGTTTCCATCAATGTTGCCCCCTTCATCTTCCGCGAGTCGCCGGATGGCAGCATAAAAGTCCCCCCGCTTCGGGCATAACCTGCACGCCACCGATAGTCATCCTTGGGAAAAGCCTTCGTGGGTGTCCACGATGTTGCTGTATCGGACAGCTTAATCTTTTTGTATTTTTTCCAATCGCTCTTTTTTGCATCCCACTTTTGGATTTCGAGCAGCATATTTTTGACAGGCGGCCCCATGGATTCTGTCGGCGGAATAAAGCTAAATACGGGCTTAAACGACTGTATCTCGTCGCGTGGGAACCGTGGTGTCACAGTGAATTCATCAATCAGGTCTGCCATCGCGGCTCCTACGTCACCTGCTGCTTCGGCGTATCGAGTGCTGCCGCCCGTGTCTGCCGCCAGAGCATGGAATTGCTCATTGGCGTCCGTGTCACCGCCAATATACAATGCGTGGATTGATATCTTGTCCGTCAGGGAATCCCAGAGGGTAGTGATATCTGAGTATGAATGTCCGCCCGTCCAGGGTTCGGGGTTATGCCCCGGAGCATCTCCCATCAGAATAATACGGCGTTCGGCGTTTTCCCTCCATGCGCCGATTCCCGTCCCGGACAATGTGCGATAAACAGCGGAAAAAACCGCCTCCGGCCAATCCGCGCCGCCATCGGCGTCAATGGCATTAATTCCGGCCCTCGCCGCGTTGACATCGCTCGTGAACACCGTTTGCACATTGGTAATCCAGTCACCTGAAGCGCCGTACGGGTCCTCAGGATAATCGCGGTAGTCAACCACCGCTATGCGCAGGTCCTTGTAATTCTCTTCCAAATCATCGACCAGAGTTAGCGATACGTCCTTCACGGCATCAATGTCGTCCCACATACTTCCCGTCGAATCTATGAGAAAGCACAGGTCCAGCGTCCGGCTGGTCCTGAGCGTTTGTGTCCAATTGTTCCCGATTGTGGCAGAGCCGGAATAGGTACTGTCGGCAGTGAACAAAGAATTATAATCCACAAGGTAAGCAACTCCCGGATTATCAACAGCAGGACTATCGTCAGCCGGCCATGGGTCATTTAACGAAACGTTATCACCCTCGTAGCCGCAAAGTACGATTATATGACCGCCGACATCCTTACCCTTCGCATTCAGCCACCGCACGAGCAAAATCGCCGGCCGCCCACCATCGATGTCCTCCACTATCTCATCCCGGGTCAAACAACGATTTAAAAAAGATGAATCTACCGGGCCAAATTGGGTCAGGACCAAACCGCATCCCCGTCTGTTATATGTTTCGGGCGGTTTCGTGCCTTCAACTGCAAGGGGACCTACCGTAGTCGCAGAAAGATGGTTTCCCACGTTATGACCACCAACCGCCCAGGCCGCAATGCTTGTCTGATTAACGTCAAAACCATAATATTCCAGCGTCATTTCACTGGATGCATCCCAGCACCAATTGCTCATCTCCTGGCCGATTAACGTCACTCCAAGCGTATCAGCCTGACTTGGTACCGCGATGACAATAAAGGACACAATCATTACTGTAAGCATTTTGCAATTCATTGTTCGTCTCCTTCCGTCATTATTTAGTTCTTCATCGGGTATTATTATCAACCTGACCGACGCCGTCCGCCGGCGCACCATTCACAGCATTTGCCCTCCAGAAACGCCTCAGCGATTCCAAAACAGGCCCTGCCGGGGTTATAGAATCCCACTCCGCGGGGGGAATGAGATATCTACCTTCTCCGAGTTCTACACGTGTAACAGGAGTCAAATTGGGCTTGTCGGAGCATAATGAAATGAAGAAAAAAGAGCGTGGCCACACACAGGAAACCAGCTTGAATTCGTCACCGTCTTCTGATGCCCATGCCTCTCGGATTCCCTGTAACGATTCAGCAAGGTAAGGATTGCCCAGGTACGTTCCACGCCATTCGTTATTCCTCAACCGGACCCCAAACAGGGTGCGATACTCCTGCTCCACCTGAACAGGATATATCCACTCGCCTACCGGCTCAACAGCCGCGACAAGCTCTTCTTCTCGAGTCAGTCCTCCGGCAATTTCCTCATCGATGCCGTAGACAAATATAGGTTCTGCGAGCGATACATCTTTCTGCTCGTCTCCGGCCCTAAATCCGTAATTCGTCTTCCGCGACCACGCCCCGGTGAGGAAACGACAGAAGTCCCTGTTTGCAGCCAAGGTGGCTAAGCGGACATTGTACATCACATCTTCTGTCTTTGAGGAGTCAGCTCCCTGAGCTTCCTTCTTCTTTGGGGAACTACTTGCCCGCATATCAAACAGCAACAACCAAGTGAAAAACGCTATAAAAACCGCAAGAAAAAACCAGATGTGGAATGAATAATTCCTCCTCTGCCTCTTCTCGTTTCTATACGTCATATCGCTAAGCCTCCAAACCTCGCTTTAAGATTACGGATTATGACCCTATCTCCGTAGGATTACAAGTATTTTTCAGTTTAGATTTTACCCTTTTCCACAAGTTCTTTTAATTAAGGCAGATAGCAACCTCTGGCGGCGGTATAGTGGTCCTCGCGTCATCCCACATCAGTACCCACGATTCATTGACAACTACCAGAGCATCATCAGCAACTGACTGGACCTTTGGCTCTTGCCTTTGCCGTGATGAGCGACTAATATCCACCCTGTGCAAGAGAAGACCATCAACATTCTTGGTATAGAGACCAGTTGCGATGAAACGGCTGCGGCGGTCGTCGCCGACGGCAGCCAAATCAAATCGTCCATTATCGCCAGCCAGACAAAACTGCACGCCAAATACGGCGGCGTCGTACCGGAGCTTGCCTCGCGAGCACACATAGAGAATATCTATCCTGTAATAAGCGATGCGCTTAAACAAGCCAACGTCACTAATGACGACCTTGACGCCGTTGCCGTAGCCAATCAGCCCGGCCTGACCGTTGCACTTGTCGTCGGGGTCACTGCCGCAAAGACCCTGAGTATGACGTGGCAAAAGCCGCTGATAGCAATCAACCATCTGCACGCGCACATGCAATCGGCACTGCTTAGTCAGCCGGATATTGAGCTTCCTGCCGTGGCCCTGATTGTATCCGGAGGCCACACCAGCCTGTATGATTACCGCTCGCCGCTCGAACCCAAACTGTTGGGCCGCACCATCGACGATGCGGCGGGTGAGGCATTCGACAAAGTTGCGATGATTCTGAACCTGCCTTATCCGGGCGGGCCGTCTATCGAAAAGGCTGCAAAAGACGGTGACCCGAACGCGATAGATTTCCCGCGTACAATGCTGGGCAAAGACTCACTCGATTTTTCTTTCAGCGGTGTAAAAACCGCTGTCCTTTATCATTGTCAGGGTCAGGATATGAAAGGCCGAAATAAGGTCGCCTCAATGAGCCAAAGCCAAATCGCCGACATAGCAGCTTCATTTCAAAGGGCGATGGTGGACGTCCTCGTTGAAAAGACCCGTCGTGCGGCGGAGCAAACCGCAGCGAGGACCATTCTGCTCGGCGGAGGCGTTGCAGCCAACACCGCATTGCGAAATGTCCTGCAACAGATGTGTGACTCGAGCACACCGCCGCGCAAGCTGCTGGTCGCCGAGAAACGCTATTGCACTGACAATGCTGTTATGGTAGCCTCTCTGGCGTATTACAAGTACAAAGCTAAACTTTTTGCGGATTTGTCCCTTGAACCAAAAGCCTCAGGCTAAAGAGTACGGTTAACGTTTGCGGTTGAAATGCTCGTTAATTATTGTATATTCTGCGATGAGCATTGCAAGAAGTGTAGGCCGGGCTGCCGATCACCTTTAATGTGACCGTACCAACGTTCGGATTAAGCAAGTCACTTACTCCCAAATCTGCTCCACGTATTTGCGCAGTTGACCTGGGATCACTTTAGCGACTGAACGAACTCATCGAAAGCAGGCTTGTCTTCTTCAAGCGATTGAGACTCAAGCAAAGCTTTAACCAAAACATTTGGGTTACAGATCAACGCCACTTCTGCACGTTGCAGTGGCGCGAGAAAATCTTTATGCCCTGGCTGTAAAACGTTATCTAAGGCAAACGAGTGCGGAGCCGTGTAGCACATCTCGTATACTGTGCTGCCTTTGATTGTCAGATATCGCGACGATATTAGATTACCATTCGTTTTCTTGATGTACTCATTGGCTGCAAGGGCAAGCTGCCATGGAAAGCGCATGTCGGTTGGTAATGGGGTGCTAAGTTTGATTTTTGCAAGGGAATTCCTCTTTCGCAGTTCAATATGAACACTCGGACTGAAAATGGCGGTCATCAATCCTTTTTTCTGGACGAAGCCAGACGGGACGGTAAATGAGCCTGTCAGAGTCGCTTTTGGAAACCGTTCTTCTGCCTGTTGAAGTACAGTCGGTGAATAGTTTCTGATATTTTCAAGGACTCCTAATTGCCACCTTGCCCCCTCGTGCACGCCTGCAGCAGAGTGGTCGAAGTAGTCTTTCCATAGTGAATGGATGTATTCAGGGCCCGATTCCATTGCCGTGCGAACAACACCATCTTAACGTTCCCGAGAATCCGACATAATTATATACCCTCCAAAAAGTCTTATCTATGGATTAATTCACGTGGCGCACTTCAGCCTTGGCAATGCTGACCAGAGACCTCAACGCGGCATTCACCGATTGTTCATCAGGGAAATACTCGGCAACATCCGGCGAAAGCAAAATCAGGTTCGTCCCCTGCTGGAAGCGCTTGGCATACTTGCCTCGTACACCCCCCTTGAGTTTGGCCAGGTCGTACTCTGGCCGCAAATCGTCAGCCATTTCTTTGCTATTTGCCTTCAACTTTTTTATATTCTTTACCGTGTTAATCTGTGTTAATCCGTGTCAAAAAACTGCCGTGTCACGTTTTTTATGGATGCTGTATTTGTTTTTTCAGTTCGTCAGGAAGCATATCTTTCAAATGCGGATGTGACTCCACCAAGCGAGCTATATCGGCAAGGTCTTTTAATCGTTTACTCTGCCTTCGC
>CAYSTP010000089.1:4413-8678 GCA_964434085.1 uncultured Pirellulales bacterium | reverse complement strand
GCAGTGAAATCGCCGAAGTGGTCGAGATTATCGATGACGACGACCGCCGTCTAATCTTCGACGTACTCGACAGGGAGACCAGTGCCGAAGTGCTGGAAAAAGTCGGCGAGGCTGCCAGAAAACAGTTGTTCGAGCTGCTCAAAAGTCACGAGCTGCGGGCCATAATACTTGAGCTCGGACTTGACGACGCGGCGGACCTCCTGGCTGAACTGCCCGAAGAAGAACGCGAGCATCTTCTTGCCGATATCTCACCGGCAAAGGCCACCCACATCCGAAAGCTGATGAGCTACAGCGAAGATTCGGCCGGCGGCATTATGGACCCGGTGCTTATCAGCGTAACCGAGGATGCTACCGTCGCCCAGGCCGTCAGTAAAATACGCGCCGCGGAAATCGACGAGGATTTTTTCAGCGTCTTTGTCGTCGATAGCAAAGGTAGGTTTGTCGGAGATGTCCGTATCAGGCATCTTATAACTTCACAGGAAGACAAAAAAATCAAAGAATTGCTCGACACCGATGCGATTTACGTCTATGCAGACGCCGACCAGGAAGAAGTCCGCAACACCTTCAGCAAAAATGACCTTATTACCGCGCCTGTGCTTGACCGCAGCAACCGCCTGATAGGCAGAATCACCGCCGACCGAATTATCGAAGTGGCCGAGGAGGAAGCCGCCGAGGATTTGTACACTATGGCCGGTACCGACCCCGATGAGCTGGACACTTTCAGCATGTTTAACGCCGCACGGGTGCGAATGACCTGGCTGCTGCCCTGTCTGCTGGGCACGGCCGTCACCGCACTTGTTATGACCTTTTTCAGGGATTTCAATCCCACAGTTTTCGTCGCCGCCGTCTCGTTTGTCCCCATGATAGCGGCAATCAGCGGAAATGCCGGCCTGCAAACCTCGGCTATAGTTGTTTCAGGCCTGGCTACAGGGCACCTGGCGGCACTGAAAGTCTCGCAGGTCTTTACTCGCGAGGTGCGTATAGCCATGCTCGTCGCCCTTGCTTGCGGAGTTGTAGGAGGCCTGATTTGTTTTGCCATGTTCCAGTTCAAGACTGACCAGCCGCATTCGGTGCAGGTAACACGGCTGGTCTCGGCGTTCGGTATAGCTATGTTCTCTGCCATAATGGTCTCGACGACACTCGGGCTGGTTCTGCCGTTCCTTTTTAGAAGGATTGGAATCGACCCTGCTATCAGCTCAGGCCCCCTCGTGACAACCGCCAATGACTCTATCAGCGTCGCAATATACATGGCCTTGGCCGTTATATTGGCTGGCTGAGTAAAACGCCAATGACTTGGCTTTAAAGCCAAATGTGCCAATATATCTACGCTCTAAGGTTGACAATATGGCAGAAAGTCTTATAATATTAACGTTTTGGAGCGTTTTATCGCTTCTAAGAGCGCAAAACCCTTCTCGAGCCGTTGGGCAGCAGGGGGTAGTTTAGCCTACTTGACCGTGGGTTTATATTATGGCAGACAAACAACCCGTTTCTACAAGTCCGTCGCAGAAAGCTGCTAAGGGGCTTGACAAGTATTTCCATGCAGCCGTTGCGAACCGCGCCAGCGACCTTCACCTCAAAGCCGGTCAGCCGCCAAAGCTCCGCATTCGAAGCCAGCTCAAAGACACCTCCGGAGAGGTGATGACCAAAGAGCATATCGAACAGTTAATCCTCGAGATACTGACGCCCCGCCAGAAGGAATTCTTCAAACAGCACGGAACGCTTGACTTTGCCTACGAACTTGACGACGAGAATCGCTTCAGAATAAACATCTTCCATCAGCGCGGCGCGGTAAGTATGGCGGCAAGAAGGGTCGAATCAACCGTACCGCGCTTCGAGCAGCTCAATCTGCCCAACACATTGGAGAAAATCGCGGACCGTGCCCAGGGTCTGGTACTGGTTGTCGGACCGACCGGCGCCGGCAAAACGACAACCATTGCTTCTATGATTGACTTTATCAATCGGACTCGAAGCTGCCATATTATTTCCATTGAAGACCCAATCGAATACGTATTCAAGGATAAAAAGGCCATCGTATCACAGAGAGAAATCGGGATAGATGTTCCCGACTACAATGACGCATTGACCTATCTTATGCGACAGGACCCCGATGTTGTATTCATAGGTGAGATGCGAGATTCAGCCACGGTCACCGCCGGTATGAGAGCCGCCGAGACCGGCCATCTCGTATTCGGAACAATGCATTCGGCCAACGCATCTCAGGCCGTCGGCAGGCTTATTGATTTGTTCCCACAGAGCGAGCGGGACCAAGTCAGAAAAACACTCAGCCTGTCAATAAAGGCTATCGTAAGTCAATTGCTTTTGCCGTGCATAAAGGAAGGTGTTGACCTGATACCCGCACTCGAAATAATGCTTGCCAATCCCGAAGTCAGAAAGCTCATCGCCGAAGGCAGAGAAGCAGATTTGCCGGCCGTTATAAAATCATGTCAGCAGGAAGGTATGCTCGACATTACTGACAATTTGTGTCAACTGATAAAGACCGGATACGTTGACCCCCAGGTGGCCTACAAGCACGCACCCAACGCCGAAGAGCTCAGAATGACTCTGAGGGGAATACATGCCACGACCACCGGGATTATGTGAGGGGCCACTGTGATATGCCTGGTATATATAACGGAGTATTAAATGCCTGATATGCTTCTTGCTGCCGCTCAGTTCGGCGGATACATCTCGATTGCCAAGTTTGTTACTTTCCTTGCCCTGTTTTTCTCCTGGATATGGCTCGTGGAGTGGGTTCACAATGACGCAAAATCCATCGGCACTAAAGACGACCTGTGGACCGGCATAGTTCTCGCCGCAGGAGCCGTCGCAGCGCTGCTCTGGCTGATGATTCCGCTTTTTTTCTTCGGTCTGATGCTGTACGTTATCGCAGTTGCCGCCACGTTACTGAGCTACGTAATGCACCGAAACTCCCTCGTGCCCGATTTCGACAAAATACTGACAGCGGACCACGTCGCGGGGCTCTTCTCCAATCAGGAAAAGAAACGGGAGGGTTTCGAACAATTAATCTTCATCTCCTCGAACGACAATGAGATTCCCGTACCCGAACCCAGGTCGAAGGAATTCTTCGGCTTTAAAATTGCACACGATTTGTTCAAAGGCGCTCTTTACCGCAGAGCCAGCAATATCGTACTTTCGCCGCACGCAAATGCCTTCACGCTGAGCTATATCATCGACGGTGCAACATTGACACAACCTGATATGACAAAAGACAAGGCCGATACGCTCACCGGCTTCCTCAAACAACTGGCCGACCTTGACCTGTCCGAAAAGCGAAAACCTCAGAAGGGAACGTTCAGAGTCAGACAGGAAGAAGCAACCAGCCAGTGGGAAATCGCCACGGCGGGCTCAACGGCGGGAGAGCAGATAAGGCTCAAACAAATCACGCAGGACACGGTGATGCGCCTGTCGGAAATAAACCTCCTTCCCGAACAATATCAGCAGCTGGACTCCGTCGCTGGTATGAAGAAAGGCCTGTTCCTCATATCAGGACCGAGACTGTCGGGCGTTACCACGACCTTTTACGCCCTGTTAAGAAATCACGACGCATTTATTAACAGCATAAGCACACTTGAGCTGAACCCGACCGTTGAGCTGCCCAATGTCACTCAGGAGGTCTTCTCCCTGGGTAACAGCGGCACCAGCACTTACGGCAAAAAACTGATGTCTATCGTGCGAATGAGCCCGGATGTGCTCGGCGCCGTTAACATCAAAGACGCCGAAACAGCCAAGGTCGTCTGCCACGCCGCCAAGGAAAGAGCCATCGTTTACGTCACCATAGAAGCCGACAGCATCATCACTGCTATAGGCAAAATGCTCAAGCTTCTTGGCGACAGAAAGCCACTTGCCGAGACCATCATAGGTGCAAGCAACCAGCGTCTGGTCAGGAGGCTCTGTCCAGAGTGCAGACAGGCTTATGAGCCTAACAAAGAGCTGCTCAGAAAACTAAATATCCCGCCGCAAAAGGCCAAGGTATTGTACCGGGCCGGAAAGCTCGTTTACGACAAACGCGGCAAGGGCTATCCCTGCCAGACCTGTCACGAGATAGGTTACCTGGGCAGGACATGTGTCTTTGAGACCATCATAATGAACAATGAGCTAAGAAGATTCGTCTTTGAAGCCAAATCCCTCCAGGAGCTCTCGATGCAGTTCAGAAAAGCAAGAATGAAATATCTGCAGGAGCAGACGCTCGAAAGGGTCCTGGACGGAACAACTTCAATAGATGAAATGATAAGGGTCTTGTCGCC
>CAYSTP010000089.1:2115-4313 GCA_964434085.1 uncultured Pirellulales bacterium | reverse complement strand
AAGATTAGGTTTAAGGAACCATAGTCCAACGGAGTTTTTGAATGACGGCTATAATAGTTTTAATCGTGGTTGGTATTTGTGTCGCTTACCAGTATCTCAAAGGCACGCTCCTGAGGTCTGTAATAACTATATTTACAGTCATCAGTGCAGGCATCGTGGCCTTCGGCTACTTCGAGCTGCTGGCCGACTTGTTAATAAGCCGAGGCAAAAGCTCCTCGGCAATGTTGCCCTACTGGCAGCCGCTGGCCTTTGCCGTGCTCTTTATCGTCAGTTTTGCCGTTCTCCAGGCAATCGCTTCGGTGATTACTAAGAAGTCCGTAACGGTTGCGCCGCTGGCTGACAAGCTTGGCCGGGTGCTCTGCGGCGGCATAAGCGGCCTTATCCTTGCTGGACTGTTGATTACCGTCCTGGGCATGGCCCCAATCAAGGACAATCTTCCATATCAGAGGTTCCAGGCGAAGAATCCTGACCCGGACAAACCGACAAAAGCCGCGATGAATGTTGACGGTCTTGCCGCCGCTCTTTTCAACACGGTCAGCCGCGGCAGTCTAAGCGGACAGAGCAGCTTCGCTGTTATTCACCCGTCCTTTATCGATGAGACTCATCTCAATCGTCTGGCTGGCGACAAGGACGTCTCGCTCGTAACACCGTCCAGCGCCATCGAGGTGCCGTCAAAAGCCGCCGCCTGGCCGGCGCCCGCAGACCTCAAAGCCGCCGACGGAACTGCTGTAAATCCCGGGACGGGGCATGACCTGATTGTTGTCAGGGTCGGTATCAAAAAAAGCGCCGGTGCGTTCAGCCTTTCACAACTGAGGCTTGTTTGCAACCAGAAGGAAAACGAACCGCTCAAAGGCTCTGCGGTCAACGCGTACCCGGTCGGCTACTTCACCGCCAAAGACCGGATTAAGACTAAAAAACTCGGTGATAAAATTGCCGTACCGAAGGAAGATTTCAAGGGCAACTTCAAATGGATAGACTTCATCTTTAACGTTCCCAACACTCACGTTCCGGTTCTGGTCGTATTCAAGCAAAACAGCATCGCGTCGATTCCGAAACTTGTAAGCACCGAGAACGCTCCTCCTGTCGAACCATTCTAAGAAGCTTAGATTGTTCAGCGGTCGTTGTGCCGACGATTCTTTTAGGTTAGTCCCCAAGTCTGCTTGGGCAACGCGGTGGTCGGGCAGTCTCGCTCGATTGGCTCTTTAACCAACCAAAACAAGCTCTTCGAGGTCGAGCTCCATAAGATGCTCGAGATACTCGTTGAGTTCCTCTTCCGTGAAGTTGGATAAAAACTCAGGACTGGCGCTCTTGTTGATTTCACAAATGCAGTTTATCAACTCATTCTTGCTCATCAGTTCTGCCCCATAAAGCTGTAACTCTGTCATGCAGGATTATGGCTGTATCGTCAGCCTCACTTGTTTTTCTTTAGCACACGCACCAGTTATAATCGACTGATGATACCGGAACATGAGCCCCAAAATAGCACCTCTCCTCGATACCCACCCACAAGATGTTGTTACTACCCCCCCGGCCGGATGAACCGTTAACTGCAATGTCCAATAAAACCTCACCAACCAAGCTGAAAGGGCTGACGTGAAAAAAAAATTTTATTTACGCGGAACTCTGAACGCAGTACACCGTACGATAAATGTCCTGCCTATGCGTTTATGTCCCCCCGGGAGGTTCAACATCTTTTCTTTGTGAAGGGTCGGATTCCGGCGACCATTCCTTGTATTGTGGTATGTCGTCTGTAATTTCCCACCACGGCGCCTTATATCCGACAAAGATATGCTCGCCAGGCCGAATCCCCGGGTCGTCATCCAACAGACCCGCCGGAATACCGACCAATGTGTCCCATTCCTCTACCATTGGCAAAGGCGACCCGCATATTCGACAGAAATAACGCGTAACGCGTTCCGTCTGCTTGTAAGACGAAATAAGCTCTTGACCTGTCAGGTATTTGAAATCATCTTTACGACACACTGCAACAGCTCCGAACGCCGAGCTGTAGGCCTTTCTGCATTCCGTACAGTGACAGTTACCCATTTCAGTGATTGGCCCATTGACAACAAACGCCACCCGCCTGCACAAACACGTCCCTCTAATCATGAAATCAGTCCCCTATCCGCATAACACAATAATAAACAACACTTTTCGTTAGTTGACGAAGCCGGGTCGAGTATCGAGTATCCAGCATC
>CAYSTP010000089.1:0-2015 GCA_964434085.1 uncultured Pirellulales bacterium | reverse complement strand
ATCCAGCATCAAGCATCGAGAATCAAGAATCAAGTAACTACTTTCCGACTGACAATCTACTTTACCGCAAATTCAATGTCAACATCTTGCCACGACGTAGTGCTTGCTGCGGCATAGTTCTACGAAGCCGAGAAACGAAGCCGGGCCGTATATTTGCATCGCGCCACAAACCACCTATCGCGACTCATCAATCCCCTCTATCCTCTATTCTACAACTCTCAACCATAACCCCCGAACACATTTTGCATAATAGACTAGTTAAGTATGTATGCACATGCTTAATTACTTTCTACTGCTTTGGCGCAAGTCCCAAAGGGACTGCGGATGAGATGGCCAAGCTCGGAAAAGCTCGCTTATTGAGAGCTTGACACTGAATACACACAGGCCGTGTCCAGCAGCCCACGCCAAAGCCCTATCCTGTCAATCCTGCCTACCCCGCACAAATAGGTGCATGCCGTAATTTGTTGCGGAGTAATCCTGTCTAAAAATTACAGTGTAAATCAGTGTCTAAAAAATTCGTGTCCATTCGTGGTTCCTGCTCAGAACGCAGCACGCGGAACGAGGCACCAGCGACTATCGACCAATTCCGGGCTTCCCAAAAAATCCTTGTCCTTCGTGCCCTCAGAACTTAGAATGTTTGGTTTATGACAAATGCGGTTGTCCTGAGTTGAATTTTCTGGAGATTCACAAGTGGCCAAGACAAGCGACATCAGAAACATCGTCCTGCTCGGACACGGAAGCAGCGGAAAGACCTCGCTCGCCGAGGCTATTCTGCACAAGACCGGCGCCATCAACCGTCTCGGCAGTGTTGACGATAAGAGCAGCGTCTGTGACTATTACGACGAAGAGAAGGAGCACGGCCATTCGATTGCCTCGGCCATCGTGCACGTCGAGCACGCCGGCAAGACGATAAACATCATTGACACACCCGGCTATCCCGATTTCATCGGCCCGGCTATCAAGGCGATACCGGCCGCCGAAACCGCTTTAATAGTCATCGGCGCCGCCTCCGGCATTGAAACCAACACACGCAAGCTGTTCGACGTTGCTGCACAGGCCGGCCTTCCACGGATAATCGTGATTAACAAAATAGACGCTGAAAACACCGACCTGCCGGAGCTGCTCAAAAACATAAAAGAGACTTTTGGGCCCCAGTGCCGCCTTGCAAACATGCCGGCCCAGGACAAAAAGTCCGTCATAGACTGCATAGAAAACAAAAGCGGCGATTCGGCGCTCGGCGACGCAGAAACTGCGCACACCGAGCTAATAGAAAGCGTAATCGAAGCCGACGACGCCCTGATGGAAAGCTATCTCGCCGGCGAGCAGATTCCCGCCGAGAAGATTTCTTCCGTTTTCGTCACGGCCCTGAAAACCGGAACCCTTATCCCTGTAGTATTCACCAACGCACGCGATGAAATCGGCATCACCGAGCTTCTTGACATAATCGCAAAATACACACCGTCGCCTCAACAGACCGAACATATTAAGCTCAAAGCCGCTGACAAAACGGTCGAGCTGAAGACCGAGGCGTCCGCGCCACTGGCCGGGCTGGTATTCAGAATCGGTTTCGACCCAAAATCCAACATGAAGTATTCCAGCATTCGAATCTTCAGCGGCACTCTGAAATCCGACACGCAGATGCTCCGCAATGATGAAAAGAAGGCAATTCGGCCCGGACACGTCCTAAAGAGCCAGGGCAGCGAAAACAGGGACATCGACGCCGGCATCGCCGGTGACATCATCACCCTTGCCAAGGTTGACGAGCTGAAAACCGGCGACCTTATCCACGACGGCAGGGTCTCGGGCAAATTCATTCCGCCCGCAGTACCAGAACCCATGTTCTCTTTGGCGCTGGAACCCGCCACACGCGGAGATGAGCAGAAGATTTCATCGGCCCTCGAAAAACTCACCGAGGAAGACCCCTGCTTTAAGGCCACAAGGCAGCAGCAGACAAAAGAACTGGTCGTCAGCGGAATGGGCGAGCTGCACCTTCGCGTCATACTCGAAAAAATGGA
>CAYSTP010000088.1:3006-8798 GCA_964434085.1 uncultured Pirellulales bacterium | reverse complement strand
ATGGTGGCGCGATCGGGCTTGAGATCCATTTGGGAAGCATTACCGGCAGTACGCATGATATCGGTGGCCCATTCCTTACCGTCCTTGAAGGCGACAACTTTGAGTTCGCCTGGTTCGTATTTCACATCGTCCCAGCGGATACGATAAGCAGGCTCACCATCCATCGCCTGGCCGGGAGTGTCGAAAATCTTTTTCTTTCGTCCGAGTGACTTGCCGTTGAGGAACAGCTCAGCCTCGTCGCCGGAGGTGAAGACGTGGACCGGCGTGATCTGCCCGACGCGTTCCGGCCAGGTCCAATGTGGCAAGATATGGGCCATCGGAAAATCGGGCCGCCAGCGCGATTGGTAAAGGTAGAACCGGTCCTTCTTGAATCCGGCCAGGTCGATGATCCCGAAGTAAGAACTCCGGGAGGCATCAAACGGCGTCGGCTCTCCCAGATAATCCCAACCCGTCCATACAAACTCTCCGCCCACGTACGGGTATTTGTCCTGTGATGCGAATTCTCTGTCTGGTGAATAAGCCCAAGATGCAAAGTACAAATCATAGGAGCTGACTTGCCGATTGGCAGGTTCCTCGCCCGCATTGGCTGATGCTGGAGTACCGAGACCAGGTGCAACCGGGAAAGTATATACTCCTCTGCTGCTCAAGGCGGATGCCGTTTCAGTGCCTACGACGAACTTGTTCGGGAACTTTTTATGAAACACCGGGTATTGGGGCGATCCGCTGCGAACCCCGGTGCCCTGGTAGTTCAGGCCGATGGCATCAATCGGCGCTGGAAAGGGACTATCTGCACGAGCGCTGTTCATCCCGCTGATTGTTGGACGCGTGGGGTCTTCTTCATGGCAGATATCTGTTAGCTCCTTGGCGATAGCCGCACCGGCTGCACCTCCGGTTTGTTCGCCGACTTCGTTGCCGATGCTCCACATAATCACGGATGGATGATTTCGATCACGCCAAAGTAGAGCACGCAAATCCTGCTCATGCCATTCGGGATATATCAGATGATAATCGAAGGCAGTTTTTTGCCAAACCCACTGATCGAAAGCCTCATCCATAACGAGAAAGCCCATCTTGTCAGCGAGGTCGAGCAGTTCCGGCGCTGGCGGATTGTGACTTGTTCGAATGGCATTGCATCCCATATCAGCCAGCATTTTCAATTGCCGCTGCAAGGCCCTATAATTTACCGCCGACCCGAGCGCACCCAGATCATGATGGTTGCATACCCCATTGAGCTTGATATGCTCGCCATTCAAAAAGAATCCCGCATTTGGATCGAACTTGAGGGTGCGAATTCCAAACACTGTTTCATAGGTGTCAACTGTTTTACCGTCTTGCTCCACCGTGGTCACGGCCACATAACGGTTGGGCCTCTGGTGAGGACCCGTTCCCCATAGTTTCGGATTGGCTACAGCTCCCTTGGTTTCTGTCATGACTTTTTTTCCGCTCTCGATCATCAGGTTGACGGGGGAAATCGATGCAACTGCATTTCCAACCCTGTGGTCTTCCGAGTCGATCTCGAAGATGCGAGTCGCCACGCTGACCTTGGCATTTACTTTCGAATCGTTATTAACCGTCACCCTTAGAGCTATGGTCGCCGATGCCGACGACGCTTCCGGTGTCGTCAAGTAGGTACCCCAATGGCCGACGTGAACGGATGCGGTCTTAACAAGCCAGACGTTGCGGTAGACGCCGCCCCCAGGATACCAACGAGATGAGTTGGGCGGATTGTTGAGGCGGATTGCCAGAACATTGTCACTGCCGAACTTGATACAGGGGGTCAGGTCAACTTGCCAGGAAGTGTAGCCATAAGGCCAACCGCCGACGATCTGCCCATTGCACCAGACAGTGGTGTAGGACATAGAGCCATCTATATCGAGGTAGATCTGTTTGCCGGCATCAGAGGCGGGAATAGTAAGATGTTTGCGGTACCAGGCGATACCCGCTGAGGGCAAACGCCCCATTCCACCACCGCCGGCTGTGCTGAAGGGACCTTCGATGGCAAAGTCGTGGGGTAGGTCGAGTTTTCGCCATTCGGCATCGTTAAAGTTCAGGCTGATGTAGGGAACGTTTGCACCAAAGTTGCCAGCAGGGCGGACGTAGCGATTGGCTGGATCGGCAATGAAATCGTTGCCTGTGGGAAGTATAAAGGCGGCGATGCCGGAGGTGGGGTCAACAGTCGGCGCGGTGGTTGCGCCGCGGCCACTGCGTCCGGGATTACGGGGATAGTCGAGGTTGTCGGTGAGTCCGGTAGCTGCCGAGTCCAGAGTTCCGGCGACCGGGTCATTCCTCGTGAAGCGCCAATCATCATTGATGGAAATGCGCTCACGCGAAGATTCTGCGGCTGTGATACACCCACTTTGAAGCAGGATGCCGGCGACCCCTGCCGTCAAGAGCATTTGAAATTTCATTATCGGCATTGTTCGTCTTCTTGTAGATTATATAGTAGTACATCAATGATTCGCTGCCAAGAGAAATCGGAAACCGTCTTTCGTGACATTTTACCCTAACCCGGATTTCCTTTATTAAACGCTTGGCTACGCAACCAAGCCTTACAATTCCTCAATAATATAAACATCTTCTCTGAAACATAATAATACAAAGTATTATTTGCAATTTTTTTTGCTACTTTCGCGAAAATCCACATCATGGGCCTTAAAAATACCATTAGCCACATTTTTTTACTTCCATGGTAACATCTGACGAGAGTGCATTGAATCCGGTTGCACTGATTTCGATCAAGCAAAACACAGAACCAAAGCATCGGATATATAATCCCATTTTTGCTTGAAAATCTTTTAAATCTGTGCTTTCGGCAATAATTTGGAGCTCGGTTCTCGCAAAAATATTCTATTGGGCTTCTTTGGAGACAAAACGGAGACAGGAATTCATCGAAGAATATTGACGTTTTACTGCTCACGGAAGGCTGGAAATTCAAAACACTCAACAAGCCTAAACAACAAAAGCACGCAGAATTTGGTTTTGGCTGATTAAGCCAAGAACGGAACGATCAGGGCTTATCACCCTCTACGTGTAGTGTGTATCCGCTCACCAACTTTCTTGAAGTGCGACAGTGCACTGTCACGATTGTCGAAGTCTTTGTCCGCGAATAAGAGAGTAGTACGGCCGATACTGATTTGGTCGCCATCAGCTAAGGTTGTCTCTTTATTGATTTTTCTCCCATTGATGAATACGCCGTGTTTACTTTTCATGTCGAATGCATAATATCGCTTCACATCTTTGTCGAAACGAATCTGTAAATGCTTGCGTGAAACTAATCCATCCAGGATCTGGATAGGAAGGGCTTCATCCCGGCCGATTACATTTGTTCGCTGACCAAGGGGATAATAATCACCTTTTTGAGGCCCTGATGTTACGATGATTGAAGCCACTGTAACTCCTCAGGTGTTGTTAACCGTATATAAACGTTATCCGTAAATACTGTATTGTTTTTTGCCGCAAAGTAAAGCTTCTTTTCTCAAATTCAATACACCGGATAAACAGCCGGTTGACTGTTGTTAGTCAAGACAACCGGTTTCCAGCCAATGCAGGCACAAAACAGCTAAGTCTGCTATGTCAACATCGCCATCCGGCAAGTCCAGCGGTTCCAGGTCAGCTCCCTCGCAATCACCGAAGCCGCCACAGTTAGTTTCAAGCCAATACTTCGCCAGAACAGCAAAGTCCTTCAGGTTGACAATACCATCAGCATAAATATCGGCACCGCCACATTTCTCCTCCTCCGGAGTAAGCGGTCCGGTCCATACCAGCGAAGAAGGCAAAACCAAATCACCGCTGATATTAACCGCTCCAATCGTCCCACTGGCGCCCAACGTCACTTCAGCGAGCATCGGAGTGGTAAAGATACCACCAGCCTGGTTGTAAGGCCAGGAAGACATAGTCGCATCATTTGGAAACTTAGGTGCTGTAAAACCTGTCACATACAAAGTGCCATCTACAGGGCTTTCTGTCATTGAAGTAATCATCGAAACATAACCCAGTTCAGGGTCGCACATGCCCTGATAGCTGCTGCAAACGCCGGGAGCAGGACAGCTAATCCCCACGATTCTGTATAAGCTAAGACTGGGAATCGCCTTGTTTATCGAAAAACGGTACACCTCGGAGATTAAATCGCTCGGCCCATCCACTGATGAGGCAAGGTTAAGCATATCAACAGACGATGATACAACCATTGCTGTCGGTCCTACTATGTTGGTATAGGAAGCAAGCGACAGCCGCACCTCAGAATCGTTTCCTGCATTTACATCGTATACTAAAAGCCAATTGTTTTCATTGAACCAATCGCTGCTGAGTACATACAGGTTCCCCTCATAATCGATTTCTATCTCGTGCAAATTTTGCACATCAGGCTCATATAAAAGGCTGCCGTTGCAATCTGTGATAGTGTTCTGCTGATCCGGGTCGGTGGCGGGATTCTTGCCATAAAGTTCTAGGAGGTTGTAATTTCCACCTCCGGTTAACTGCAGCTTGGCTGCAGCCATATAAGGGCAGTTTCCGTCCTGCGGGTCCACCTGCACCGGTACTATATAAACAATATTGGCATCACCCGGCTTGAATACAGCATCTGACAATAAAAGACCTTTTCCATTATCGTACCCAATCACGACGCTGCCGCCTCCATAGACAATAGTATCCGGCCCGACGACCACTGCTTGTGTCTCCAGATTAATAAGACCAAGATAGCTATCGATTTGATAGACAACGCCATCGCTGTCTGTTACAAGTCGGCCAGCGCTATTTGTTTGGTCTGCATCAACACAAACTCCACCGGTATCAACACTGTACAAGAAATTGCTCGGCACTTCTTTACCGCTACCGCTTAAAGGTTTGCCGCATATAAGCAACGGTTCGGTCTCACTAGCGATTTGCCCTTCAGATGCCGGCATCCTTGCAGCCGAAGCACCTCCACCTCCTCCTCCACATGCGTGGAGAAGCTCGTCGGTACCCCATGCTAAAATGTCGTCGTTATTGACATGTCCGTCTCCAATCAAATCCAGACATCCCTTCCCGGCGCCGCCCGGATTGCACAATCCATACTCCGCAAGCAGCACGAGGTAGTCATATATATCGACTACGTCAAAAACGTCTATATTGAAGTCGCCGCAAATCCCGATACAATTGACCCGCGGGTCCCAGTTGTTAATCAGACAGCTCGCATTAGCTGAGCCCGTCAGTCTCAGCTCAATATAAGTTCCCCGGATAAAGTAAAAACCTTCAGCGGGGAACATGCCGGAAAAGACCGCAAAGCGGTCACTACCGATTGAGCCGGGCCGGCCTGGGGTAGGGGGCACTAACCGTGCAACTTCCCAGATGTTCTGGCCAAGCTCCGGGTCATCACTGAGATAAACTACTAATTCAGCGTCACCGCAGGGGTCGGCAGTAAACATATACTCAAACTCGATGGCGGCGTCTTCGTCCCCGCTGGTCTTGGCGAACGTACCCTTGGCACAGGCATTGACATCCTGCTGATATGTCGGCGAACACGGGTCCTCATCCTCTAATGTGTACATTTGCATCATACCGTTTGCATCAGGTGACTGCCCTGTTACACGTTCAATGTGGACCCTGTTATAATTCTGGTTGTTGGGGTCAGTGTAGTTATTATGGGTCACGCGCACTATGAATTCGGTCTGGTCATCCAAAGCTATGTTTATCATTGAGAAACCTAAAAGCGGCATGTTCTTAATCACGGCGTTCGGGTCCATTTCCAAGGTCTCATAATAGAGCCTGTTAAATGACAGATTCAAGACCGAATTCGGCCCAAGAATAAGTTTCTT
>CAYSTP010000088.1:0-2906 GCA_964434085.1 uncultured Pirellulales bacterium | reverse complement strand
TCGCCTTTGTGATATTGATTTTTGCGTTGGTAATTCGGCCGTTATCTCTAACTTTCAGCATGCCTTTGCAGTCGATAGTCCCCCTTATGTTCGGGTCGTAGGGGTCCCCAAGGTCGATAAAAGCACTGCCGTCAATAGTTGCTTTAGCACCAAGGGCAATCTCCATTGTCCCAGTACCTGACATACTACAGAACACATGCGCATCATCCAGGTCAAGACTGCCGCCGGAGCCCAGTTGTAAATTGCCCTGGCCGACTATGTCGTTAGAGATGACATGCACAGTGCCTGAAATCACAAAGGTACTATCAGCGTCTAAATATATGCCGTCCGGGCTGTTGTCTTTTATCGTTCCGCCGTGTATTGTTGGGCTGCTTTGATGGCAGAGAATTCCGCCTCCAGCGGTTGCCGTGTTGTCTTTTATGATACAGTTTTCGATTATTGGATAGCTGTACCAACGGCAGTAAATACCGCCGCCTACGACGGATATGTTATTTCTCAGGATACAGTTTTTCACTTTCGGAGTGCTTTGAAAGCAATAAATAGCACCGCCATTTCCCGCCATGCCCGAATTCGCATTTGTGATGGTGAATCCATTGAGCACAGAATTGGCGTCTTCATCTTGTATAAAAGCAACACCAAACGACTCTTCTTCATTGTTACAATCGATAATCGTTGCAGCAACGACGTTTGGGCCATTCGGTTCGGCAGAGCGTAAAGTGATTGCCTTTCCCATAAAGTCGATTCCCGTATTTCCCGTGCCGGTATAAGTTCCAGGCTGAACGACTATTGTTTCACCATCATAGGCATCGTCAATCGCATCCTGTATCGTGGCATACACTTCGTTTGTGTCTATATTTTGAATCGGAGGAAGTGTCTCATCTGCCCCAATGTCAACTGTGTCTTCCATCACTCTGGGCTGGCCATCCATATCCGTTTGGCCTGAGTAATCACCACCGCATCCGGCATTTCTGCAGGGTGAGTTGCTCAGCAGATGCCCCTTGGCATCCCAAAACAGCGGGTCCTCATCGATATTGCCTAGCCCTGACCCCTCGCCCTGAATATCGCAAAACGAAACACTTGACTCGCAATTTAGGTAGTCGCTCATCTGGGGGGCGGTGTTGCCCCAAAGGATGCAGTTCATTATTACCGGGTTACAACCGTTGTAGTCATTTATGCCGCCGCAGCCCCCCGTAGCCCAATTATCTTTGAAAGTGCAATTAGTTATCGGTGGAGAGCTGCCGTTAATATTGGATACAGCCCCGCCCCAATGCGCGGAGTTGTTAATGAATACACAGTTAATCACCTGCGGACTGCTTCCTACATTGTATAAGCCGCCCGCGTTATTTCCGGACCCCAATCCCTTGTTCGAAGTGAACCTGCAGTTGAGAAGCGTCGGATTGCTTGATTCGGTATTGAACACCCCACCGCCGCCCTCGATGGCTGCATTTTCGTTGAACGTGCAGTTAGTTACTTCGGGGCTACTATGGTAGTTGTTCATCCCGCCGCCATATTGCCCTGCTGCATTTCTTAAGAAGGTGCAGTTACTTATGTGCAAATCACTATGGCCGCTCCACATCGCTCCGCCGTGTCCTGAGGAGTTCTCGACGAATGTGCATTCATTGACCATACAATTTGTGTAATCGCTGAACATTCCGCCGCCGTGGCTATCAGGCCATTCACCGGTGTTGGCGTTTCCGGCCGTAATCGTAAAGCCGTCGAGAATTGTGTTTGCGTCGGTTCCGCTGCCAGTTATGACGTGATAGCTGTTTTCCGTCCGCGTCGGTTCAGTAAGTAAATCACAGGGGTCGTTCACATAAACATCATTGCCGTTAAGGTCGCCGCTGAGAATGGTCTGATATAGGCTGGGATTGCGACTTGTCCACGGTCCGCCGCCGCTGGGGAATCCGCCGTAGATTGCCACACCATCGATTAGCTGGAAAGTCGCCGTCCGGTCACCGGAACCACCTGGAGTATTAAAGTCCCGGTCAGGGTAGTAAGTGCCTTCGGCTACCCATATAGAATCACAGGGGCTGGCTGAAGTTAATCCCTCTTTAAGATAGTTATAAGCATTGGTCCAGCTTGTTCCGTCATTCAGGCCCGTGGCATTAGCATCGACGTAGATTCTGGGAAGTCTGGCTGTTACATGAAGATTACCGCCTGACTCGGTTACGTCCACGACGCCTTCTCCGCCATAGCCGACAATCTTTTCTTCGTAGACATATCCCTGTATTGTCTCCAATGCATTGGTATCCCGGATTCTCAATTCACCTTCGGTAATATTTATTAGAGCACTTTCTTCAGGCATTATATAGAGCCATCCGCAGTTAAGAAGTCCATCGGCTAAATATATATAAGGAGTGCCATTGACGAGCACGAGATCGTCCCCGCAGTTAATTATCCCGCCATCCATAATTATGGTAGCCGTACCGCCGGGAGTACCACCACCTAATATAAGGTCATCCTCAATATAAATATCGCCTCCGGCCATATCGATCTCGGCTGTGCCATAAGCACCAAGCTCAAGGTCACTTGAGGCACCATCAATATTCAAAGTTCCATCCGAGATAGCCAGGTAACCTATACCACTGGCATTTTGACCAAGTTGGACTCCTTCTTCAACATTAACCTCGCCGCCAGACAAGGCGAGCATGCCAAAAGCATAATCAACAAAGCCTGTATTCTCCCCGTATCCAATCCGCAGCATCTCTCCCACATCTACAGTGCCTCCACTCATAGTAAAAATACCCTCACTGGACCCCATCATACCTGAGAGTCCTATGGACAGATGATGGCCTGTTGAAAGGGTACCTCCGGTCATGGTTAGTTCATTCGATCCCGTGTCGATTCCGATTTCTAAATAATAGCATTCAGCATCTACAGAGGAATCAATCAGGCAGTTTACACCA
>CAYSTP010000087.1:0-8881 GCA_964434085.1 uncultured Pirellulales bacterium | reverse complement strand
CCCGCTCGGCAACGACACCCAAATCGTGCGTAATCAGTATAATGCTCATATCATTCTGTCGCTGCAGCTCATCGAGCAAATCCAGAATCTGGGCCTGGATGGTGACATCAAGCGCGGTCGTAGGTTCATCGGCAATGATAAGGTCGGGCTGACAACTGACCGCCATTGCTATCATTACTCTTTGCCGCATCCCACCCGACATCTGATGCGGATATTCATAGACGCGCCTTTCGGCGTCACCGATTCCGACTCCATCGAGTATTTTGACGGTATCGGCCCAGGCCTGCTCTGAACTCTTTTTCTGATGCAGCTTTATAGCCTCTGCAATCTGATTGCCCACGGTAAAGACCGGATTAAGACTGGTCATAGGCTCCTGAAATATCATCGCGATTTGGTTACCTCGGACACGCCGCATCTGCCTTTCGCTTAACTCAAGGAGGTTTTTACCTTCGAGCATGATTTTCCCTGAGACAATTTTGCCGGGCGGGTCGGGCACCAATCGCATTATTGATAATGCCGTCACACTCTTGCCGCAGCCGCTCTCACCCACCAGCGCAAAGGTTTTGCACTTCTGTATTCGGAAACTGACGCCCTGTACCGCCCTGGCCAGCCCATCCTCGGTGGAGAAATGGGTCGAGAGGTCTTCAACCGACAATAAAATACTGTTGGTATTCGTCATCTTTGTTCTGTCTTCAATTTCGGGTCGAGACAATCGCGTAAAGCGTCGCCGAATATATTAAGCGCCAGTGAAATGAAGAATATCGCCAATGTAGCAGCCATCATCTGCCACCAGACGCCTCGCGAAAGTTCAATCCTGGCGTCGTTAATCATCGCTCCCCAGCTCGGACGGGTGGCTTCGCCAAGACCCAGAAAGCTGAGAATCACCTCGGCGTGGATGAAATCGACGAACCGAAGTGAAAAATCAATAATCACAATGTGAAAGACATTCGGTATTAAATGCCTGAAGATAATGCGAGCTCTGCTGCAGCCGTAGCTTTTTGCTGCAAGAACATAATCTCGCTCTTTATGCTTTATTATCTCGCCCCGAATTAGACGGCAGATACCCACCCAGCTTGTCAGCCCGATGGCCAGATAAACGCTCGTTATACCCGTCAGCTTATAACCAAAAAGTGTCTTATCTCGCAGCACTACCGCAAAGGCAAGTATCAGCAGTATATACGGGACAGAACTCAAAGTTGAATACAGCCAGACGATAATTTCATCGACAAAACCGCGGAAGTAGCCGGCAATCGCACCCAAAGGTACCCCAATGAATATACTGATAAATGAGGCGCACAAGGCCACAGTTATAGATATCTTCGCGCCGTACAGAGTTTTGCGCCACACAGACTGGCCGAATATATCCGTCCCGAACACATTATTGCGACTGGGCGGTTGATACTGTTCACCGACCTCCTGGGACCAGTTGACGGGACCGACCTTCCAGTTAAAAAACTCGGCAATATAAATAAAACCTGCAAGGCCAAAATAAATCAAAACCACGACAAAACAGGCTATAGCGAGCTTTCGCTTTCTCAACCGGCGAAGCCCGTCCTGCCAGAGACTGCGACCTTCAGGCGCAGATTTGTCTTTTATTTGTTCACTATTCAAAGCTTACCCTCGGGTCAACCAGGGCGTAACAAACATCCGTAACCAAATTAAAAAGCACGAATAATATGGCGCTTATATAGGTCATTGCGTTAATGACAAAATAGTCCCTGGAACCGATTGCTTCGACCATCAGGTATCCAAGACCGGGGATGCCAAAGAACCTTTCAAGCAGCAGTGAGCCGAGAAACAGAAACGGAATAGCCAATACAACACGTGTTATGATTGGAATCATGGCGTTTTTCAGAACATGCTTGAACAGAACTCTCCTGGCATTAAGCCCTTTGGCAAAGGCGGTCCGAACGTAATCGCTTCGCATTTCATCGAGCATGACGGTCCTGTAGAACCGCAGATTCCCGCCGAGGCCCGCTGCAATGCCAATCAACACCGGCAGTGTCACATATTCAGGGATACTTAGCTCCGGTGAAAAGAAGACCGGAAACCACCCAAGCTTGTATGCAAAAAAATACTGCCCGAACATAATGAAACTCAGATACGGAATGCTCATCCCCGCAATGCAAATCACCACCACAAGAACATCCAATTTAGTTCCGCGCACAAAGGCCACAACCAGCGCCAGACTAACTGATATTATCAGTACCCCCAGGAACATCGGCACAGTAAGCGCCAATGACGGCCCTATGCCGCGCTTTATCTTGTCGGAAACAAGCTCTCGGTCGCGCGCCCTTCCGAAGTCAAACGTCAGAGCATTTTTAAAGTGGTCGATGAACTGGCTGTCCCACGAAAGAAACAAAGGCTTGTCCCAGCCGTATTCATGCCGAATCTCGGCAATCGTCTCAGCGTCGGCGTTCTTGCCGGCGTATTCAATAGACATGTCACCGCCGACAATATTAAAAAGACAAAACGTCAGAAGCAACACGCCTGATACGATGGGAATGGTATAGAGCAGTCTTCTTATGATATATGTCGTCATTTGACCTTTTTGAGCAGTTCCTTGTAGGCTTCTCGTTCCTGCAAATCCACTCTGCGATACTTGCTCATGCCGAACGCAAATGCGTGCGGCTTATAGTTTTTATACCAATTATGGATTAGTACATAAGCCACCCTGTGATTCAGAAACGCCGCGGGACAATCTTCCAGAACCATGATTTCCATCTCTCTGTAGAGTTTCCGCCTTTCAGGGCTGTCGAACATAATTGTAACCGTCTCATACATCTCATCGAACGCCGGATTGGCATAGTTGAATTTGTTCGAACCCGGCGCCCAGTTCTTGCTGTAGAACAGCCCGAGGAAATCTTCCGCATCGGTTATGCTCGCGGACACACCTGCGGTGAACATCTGAGCACTTCTGGTATTGACCTTCTCCTGATAAGTGGGCCAATCCATAAAATCCAGTTCAAGCTCAAGACCGATATCCTCAATCTGCCTCTGCAGGAACTGGCCCATCTGCCTGCTGAACGAATCCGTGCCCGGAACCGCAAGTTTAAGCGTGGGTATCTTTCCGCCGTGCACGGCTTCGGCCTCTTTTAACAATTCACGAGCTTCGTTCGGGTCGTATTTGGCGTAACCCCTTTGGCTTATATTCGGGTCATAGCTATCCATCAGGGGAGGAACGAAACCATGAGCAACCAAATGCCTGCCGTTGAAGAAAATATCGATGAACTTCTGCCTGTCTATGGCCCTGCTTATTGCCAGGCGCAAAGGTTTGTTCTTACCGAGCACCGGGTCCTGCATATTGAATCCGACCCAGAACGTCGAAGGGTCCACAAAGGTCTTGAGCTGAATATTAAGCTGTTTCATTTTGGGCGTCATCTCACCGGTTTCGGCAAAGACTTCACTGTAGCTATCTTTGGGAATGACGCTGGCATCGAGTTTGCCCTGCAAAAACAGAAACCACGCGGGCTGATACTCTTCGATAATAGTCCAGACGACCTTGTCCGCAAACGGCATCATCCTGCCTGCATCGTCGAGATAACCCGCTTCGGCGTCGCCGGGCTCACCCTCACTCGGATATAACTCGCCTCTGAAATTAGGATTGCGGGCTAATTCGACGTAGCTGCCCCGCCGCCACTGCTTCAGGACGTAAGGCCCCGTGCCGACAGGATGGCTGACAATATCCTTGCCGTAGTAATCGGTCGCTTCTTTGGCAATCGGGCTTGTCACACTGTCTGCAAGTGCAGTCGCAATGAACTGCGGCCACGGCCGCTTCAGTTTCACAACAATCGTACGGTCATCAACAGCTTTAAGACCCTCAACCTCTTGCGAATAATCTACCTCCTCTTCACTTTTGCAGCTCTTCGTATATTCGCGGAATTCGTCGAGTCCGACAATCCGGTTATCGAACATCGCCCAGTTCTGACTGAGATACTTGATGTTGGCGACTCTCTTGATTGCATAAACAAAATCCTCAGCCCTTAGTTCGCGCCCCTTACCCTGCGGAAAACATTTATCGTCCGCAAACATAACTCCATTTTTTATTCTGATGGTATATGTCAGTTTGTCGTCGCTTATCTGCGGCATATCTTCAGACAGCAGTGGGACGATTTCATAAGGCCGTTTTAGAAAATGGTATTGATAAAGCGTTTCACAAATCTGGCTGATTACATTATGAGAATAAACGTCACGGCTCTGACCCGGGTCGAGCGTGGTAATCTTGGTGTAAAGAGCATGGTTCAGGACCATTTCATCGGATGATTTCGATGAGCGCTTGCCGCAGCCGCCGACCGCCAGAAGGCACAAAAATAATATAACGCTGTTCCTGCATGTCATACTTAATCACCTCACTTGTACTTGGCCCTGTAGGAGCGACGTTTTTCCGGGTCAACCCTGTAGAACTTCGACAAGCCGTAGCCGCCGCATTCAGGAAAATAAGCGTTCGGCTTAAGATTCCCTATCCAGTCATGATACATCGCGTACCATATCCTGTGATACAAAAACGCGCCCACCGCATCCTCAACCGCGATACGCTCAGCCTTTCTATAAAGCTCTGTCCGCTCAGGACCGTCCTCCATCAACGCTGCCTGCTCATATATCTTGTCAAACTCCGGATTACTGTAATTAGAACTGTTCGGCCATGGTGAGTTCTTGCTGTAGAAAACCTGAAGAAAATTCTCCGCGTCGGGCCAATCCGCTATCCAACCCGACGTATAAAGCTGAACACTCTTCGTTCGCATCTTCTCAAGATACGTCGGCCAGTCAAGAGGCTCCACTTCGATTTGCAGACCAACGGCCTCCATTGCCGCCTCAAAGAACTGTCCCATCTGCCGATAAGTCGTGTCCGTACCGCCAAGGGTAAGCCTGAATTCCGGTAAAGGCCCGCCGTGCAATTGCTCTGCTTCACTGAGATATTTTCTGGCCTTGTCCGGATTATATTCGGTATGGGAATAGTTTTTTATATTCGGATTATAGCCCGGCATATTCGGCGGAATAAAACCATACGCCACAACCCCCCTGCCGTTAAAGAACAGCTCAATGTATCTTTCCCTGTCAATCGCACAGCTTATCGCCAGCCGAAGCGGTTTGTTCTTGCCCAGAACAGGGTCTTCATTATTAATGCCGACCCAGAAAGTATCTGGCTCCTGAAACACCTCAAAACGAATGTTGCGTTGCGCTATATCGGGGGTCAATTGTGCCGGCGCCGCCATTGCCTGGCCAAAATTATCCTTCGGAATACTTGTAATATCAATGTCGCCCTGCAGGAACATCAGCCACCGAGGCTGGTCCTCAATCACGACCCGCCAGATGATTCGGTCAACAAACGGCACAGGTTTTCCCGCATCGGCCAGCAGTCCTCGCTCTAAATCGCCCTGCTCGCCCACAGACGGATAAAGGTCAACTCGGTAGTTCGGATTCCTGACCATCTCGATGTAACTTCCGCGGTTCCACACCTTTAGCATAAACGGCCCCGTTCCAACGGGATGGTTAATAATATTCTTGCCGTAATACTCAACCGCCTCAGGCGCCATCACCGACGTTGGAAGATACGCCAGAACATACATTATCTGAGGCCACGGCCTCTTGAGTTTTATAATCAGCGTATAATCATCCGGACTCTGCAACCCTTCTACGGCCAGGCTGTAATCCACCTCTTCGGCGGTTTTGCATGTCTTGGTATACTCGCGAAACTCATCCAGGCCGACTATCTTATTGTCCAGCACCCACCACATCTTGCTGCGGCTTTTAATATCTGCAATCCGCTTCCACGAAAAAACAAAGTCACTCGCCTTGACCTCCCTGCCTTTCCCGCCCTCAAAGCATTCATCATCGTGAAAATATACACCCTCTTTGATTTTTATATTATAAGTTAAGCGGTCTTCACTGACCTGCGGCATCGATGCCGCAAGCTGAGGCACAATCTCGTAAGGCCGCTTCAAATAATGATAGCTGTAAAGACACTCAAAGATTTCCGCCCCTACCATATGCGATGCGTAATCACCTATATCGGCAGGGTCCAGCGTCTGAGCCTTCGCACGCAATTGATGCTGAAGAACAACCTCTCCGGACTTTGCATCTGCATCCGAAGATGATTTACAACCCCCCGAAACCAATAGAGCCGAACAAATTGAAAACAGCAAAAGATTCTTCAAGGCAAATCCCTTTGCCGCGTATTATCCTAATAATTATTTCAGCCGCACTGCGATACACTGCAAACGAACAGTTTCCGCTTAAGGGGCGCTTGGCGGCTGGGGTAAATCACGAGGTTGCATCAGCCTGCTGCCGTCGGCGGCGGTTCCGTAATCAAAATCGAACTTCCGCGGCAGCTCGCCTCTTCTTGTCGCGTCGCCCAGCAACCTGCCGTGCTCCAGAAACAGCGTATTGTCATCATCAAGCTCAACCGCCCGCTTTATCACCGTCTGCTGCAATCCGGTAAGCTTGCCGATACACTTATCCTCTATCTCCACAAGTATTGACGCCAGTTGTTGCCTTTGCTCTTCATCAAGCAAGTCCTCGTTTCTAAGCGCCGCAATATATTTCTGCATCACGTACGAGTAAAGCTGCGCAAATCGCCTGCCGAATTCGGCGGTCTTGCCGTCGTTCATTTGAAGCCTCTCGCACAGCAGTTTTAACACTCTTATATCAAGGGGTGAGGCTGTTGCAGTCCAGTCCGAATATCCTTTGATGCGCATATCAGCTATTTTCAGCAAAAGACTTTTAGTCTGTTCGCTGTTGCTGACAGCGGAGAAATCAGCAACGATGCGGAGAACCTCGGGCCTGGCTGTTTCGACTATACCTTCAAACTTCGATGCAATCTTGTCAACCACAGCCGAGTTGCCTGAAGTCGTCTCGACCTTCTGGATAAGCCTGCGGCTGGTCAGTGTGCGGGCCGCCCAGTACTGGACTGATTCGTCCCCGTCCTCCAGCACATCTAACGCGACATCAATAAGACGCGGGTTCTCAAGCTGGGATACTAATATCGTCAGATTGACGCGCACTCGGTGCCGCCTCGTCGCATCTTCGAGGTCTTTGGTCTTAACAAACGCCTCACCAATATACTTACGCAGATACTTGGAGTACTGCTCGGCATACTGTGCCTGCTCGCTTTGCCTTGTCACTATAATCGCACGCAGTCTCGCCACCTGCGTGAAGTCCACTGTATTGACCAGCTCGTCAATCGCATCGCGTACGAACTGTTCGATAATCTCAAAATCTTTCTCGTCAAGGACATCTTTCTGCCGCACGCCGTCAATTAGCCTGGTGTCAACCGCCCAGCAGACAGGGGCAAACAAAGTTATGATTAATGATGCCAGAACTGCACAAACCGAAAAACTTATTCTCATTTGGCGGACAACCCCTAAAAAAGCACTATTAGCCGCCCCAGGACGGTTCAAAGGGCACTCTAAACGCCTTTTATCGCGTCTGGGGCCCCTTCGAGATTCCCTAAATTAACGCCGGATGGGGCTTCTGTCAAGCTAATTCGGCCACCGCACCGCTGCACTTAACCTTTTGATTTTATCGGCTTTAGCGGCTTTTGCCCCACAAGAATAATATCGCTGGCATAATAGCCTTAAGATAAGGAAAATTATGCCCGAACCGGTACCAAAACTCGAACCCACCCACCTGCGGCGACCGTATTGACCGGCGATGCGGCGGCATTCACCGAAACAGCTTCAGAAAACACACAACAGCAAATCTGTGAAATTCCGCTGGCATAACGTCAGCAGAATAATCTTCAAACACAAGCGATATTGTCCATCTACTCCTTCAAAATAAATGCTTGGGGTAAATCTTCTTCGGCTACAGTGACATACTTTGTCGCTTCGGGAAAAACTTGATTGAGACCCTTTCGAATACTAAGCAGAGTTATTTTGTGGGTGCTCGGCAACGCTGTCGAGTATGCCGTAAATTCCTTTTATACACAGGAGAGGGCGTACGAAAGGAGGTGAGAGAATGAACACGCCAAGACCACCATAGCGAGGAGCCCGCCGCATCGCGTCTGCGCGACCTTAATGTAGTCAAGTCAAAAAATGAAAGAACATTCCCACAGATATACTGTAAGAAAGGAGAAACAATGAAGTGGCTAAGGATAGTTATATGTATGTCGGTGATGTTCCCGATTGTAGCAAGTGCTGATACGTATCAGAGTTTTCATGCTAGTAAAGACGGCTTTGTAACAATATGGAAAACAAAAAACGATGTGAAAGTGAGCGTCGTCTTCAATAAGTCCGTAAAAGAATGCTTCACTTACAAGTGGAAAGACTTCGCAGAGACCGACCGTGAAATTATCTTTGAGCCTTCCGCCAGTGTAAATTCTATTCAGAAAGAAGCGTTCTTTAGCAATGGTACGATGAACAACTGGGATGATTTCTGGGATGGTCTAACGCCTCCATATTACTACGAGTGGCCAGTCCTTGCGGACAATAGCGACCAAATCGACATTTATGTCGGTGTTGATCTGTCAGAGTGGACCGATTCTCCAGCACTATTTTCTTTGGGAGATGTGATTCCAATCATCGATGGAAGGAATGATACGTTGTTGCCTGGTTACTTGGTTAGTGATAGTCCAATAGGGTATGTGTCTGGAACAGGGTGGGTCGCGTCGAGTCCCCTTACAACAAATGTTGTTGTAACAGCATCACGTAATGGGGAACCCATCCCCGAGCCGGCGACGATTTGCCTGTTTGGTCTCGGTAGCCTGGCGCTGTTCCGTCAGCGGAGGTAAAGAGCGAAAAGCGTAAAACTAAAAGCGCAAAGGGAGTTCAAAACGAAGGATGATTAACAATGGGCCGCGGCATAAATCCCGCGGCCCGCCGTTTTCTGGCAAGCCACATTCAGGCGAGGCCCTGATATTTTTCTGCACCACGGGCACACCAAA
>CAYSTP010000086.1:0-8959 GCA_964434085.1 uncultured Pirellulales bacterium | reverse complement strand
GCCGAGCGAGCAGTGTACGCCTTTGAACTTCGGGTCGGATTTGATTTTCTTTATTGTCTCGAAGGCACGGTACGTGTAGCCGGGCACGTCCGGCTGCATCGGCATATCTATAGCGAGAGGAAAGACAGTCGAATCGAAAAAAATCTCGCTCGGCTTGAAACCATATTTGCCAGTAGCCTCGTCAAAAATCTGCTTGGCTAATCCGTACAGCTCGTCGGTCGAATACGAGCCACCTGGGCCGGAGGGTTTGTCTTCGCCTATCAGCAGGCCGATGAAGACGAAATCGAAGTGTTCTTTCAACGGCAGGATGTTATCCATTGTATAGGTCTTGACCGAGTTGAGCATCGGCGGTTTTACGGGTTCGTCGGTGTCGTACCATTCCTTCAGGCCTGCGATTAGCACGTCGTCGTTGCTGCTGTCGACGCAGACTGGCAAACGATCGCCGAATTTGCGGACGAGTTTGACGTACTGCCTCATTATATCGACGGCAACGGCCGGGTCGGTCTCGCCGAAGGCGTCAATGTTAACGGCGATATAATCGGCGCCGTCGGCGGCCTGCGACTGGATTAGGACCTTGATGTATTCGAGCTGGGGCGAGTCCTTTTCATAGGCGTCTGGGCCGAGTTCGGCCAATTTGCGCATTATGCCGCCGGTCTTGGGAATGGAGGCGTGAACGGATTCGCCTATGCTGATGAATGGATGAGCCATCGTATGGTCCTTTTCGAACAGGTAATTCAAAATCGAGGCTGTGTGCTCGAGGGCAGGATTGCGCGAAGGGTTAATCCTTCTGCGCAACAGGTCAAGGCTGCCTTCGGCTGCGGCGCAATTGTAAATCTTCTCGCCGACGCACATGATGTCGAGGTTGTTGCCGCATCGGCCGTCGGCGGTCGAATCGCCGCACGGGGCGTTGTCCATGCCCTTTTCGCAGTCGCCGATTGTACAGATACTGAAATTCTCGGGCAAGTAGCAGTCGCCGCATTCGGCGCAGTTGAACATCAAATACTTAAATAGTTTTTCCTTGCAGAAGAACGTCTTGTAGAAGAAGCCTTTGCCCTTTTCGGTGCCGAGGAACTTCATTACGGCCCTGAAGATGTAGAAGCCGAGATGATTCTTATCAAACAACATTCGATGGAAGCCGTTGAATATGCGATGTTTGAGTTTCTTGCGCGGCTTTGAAAGAGAGACCTTTTTACCGGAGTCGTCGTAGAGATACCAACCGCCTTCGAGAGGCCAATAGAGATTATCCTTATACTTTTCCCAGTCGGGACCTATCTCGGCGGCCCTTTTGAGAATTTTTGCAAAGGTATCAAAATCAAATGCTCCGCCGATATCCACACCGGCAGCTCCCATAGCTTTGTACATTGCAACCTGCTGCGCTGCACGGTCTATATGCTCGTCGAGACCTTCCGATTTGACCTTTGCCAATAACCGGTCGCTGACGAAACAGCCTGTTACGTCCACTGCGTGCATACGCTCAAGGACTTTGTTGTCCCGGAGCATATACACATAGCCGATGATGGGCACGTTAATATTATTCTCGCGGACGTATCGGAAAAGCTCCAGCGATTTTTTCCAGTCCCAGCCGAGCTGTGTAATCAAAAACCGTGCGCCGCTGGTGATTTTCTTTTCCATCTTGAAATACTGCTGCATCTGGGAGGCTTCGGTGTATTTGAACGGTGAAACGGCGGCGCCGGGGAAATACTGATAGGCCTCTTCCAGGCCGTCGGCCTTCGCCGACGCGAATATGTGGTTGTTGATGTGCCTAATCACGCGAAGCAGGCCGACCGCTTCAAGCTCGAAGACTCCCTTTGACCGTATAGGCTTATCGCCTGTGAGCACCAGAAGACTTTCGACGCCTGCACTACGAAAACCGTTGAGCATACTGACAAGGGCGTCGGTGTTGTGGTCTTTGCACGAGATATGCGGGAGAAAATCGAGGTCTTTGAGCAGTTTTTCGAGCCTTATACGACCGAGGACATCTACCGGCTCGATGTTGGCCATGCCGCCGGGGTTCTGTGGGACGCTGATGCTGACAAAATCAAAGTCCTTCGGAACGGCCTGGTATCCTTGCTCGGCGAAGCCTCTTAAAAATCGCTCGATGGGCGCGAAATTAAAGTGCAACCCTGCCGTCACTTCGGCGATTACCACGAAGCTGTCACGCCGTTGAAGTTTTCCTTTTAATCTTTTCCGCATTTGCTTACCAAGCCAAGAAACACGCGGGTACCGACTCGTCAGTACAATTACCGACCGAACTTGTGCCAATATCCAACCACAATCATATATAGCCTGTACCGCGGAGGAGTTATACCATCGCAAAATGTTTTTTTAGCACTATATTGCTATCAGCAAGCCTAACCTGCCGCAAATTGGCCACCCTGAAAGTATTGTGGATAAATTGTTGATAAGGTATGTGCAAAACCGATGCGTCGCAGCAATTTCTTTGCAGAGGCCTCCGATAATGTTGGTGAATTTGAAAAGAGATTGTGCATCTAACACATCTACAACTGCTTTTATTTCGTAACTCTTTTCAAGACAAAGGGTTAGTTTTACATATCCGGACCGGCTCGACCGGTCCCCGCCCTGTATCCAGCTATCCCTCATACCTGCGAGATTTTGCCTATATTAACATTTTCGTGACAAATTGTAGGGGCCGTGGTGGATAATTCTATCATTAATACTGTTTTGGCGACTTCAACCTTACCGGATTATGGTATGTCAATCCGGCAGCAGATTCTCGATTTTCTGCTTGAGATTTCGACAGGCCCCGGTCACATCCGGAACCTGCGTCGCCGCTGAACAGACTGCAACGGCTTTGGCCCCGGCTTGTATTACCTGTCCAACATTTTCGGCGGTAATTCCTCCAACAGCAACGTGCCCTATGCCTTTATCTTCCAGATAGGCTGTACCCTGGCGAACAAATTGGAGCCCTACCGGTTCGGCATCGGGTTTTGTTCCGGTGGAAAAGACCGGTCCGAGACTTACATAGGTCGGTATATCTCCAACGGCGCGCTCCAACTGGGCCATGCTGTGTGTACTCTTGCCGATAATCAAAGGTGATAGGGCAATTCTGCGGGCCTGGGCGACAGGCAGGTCGTCCCGGCCCAGGTGCGTGCCATCAGCATCGGCAGCTACGGCAATATCAACCCTGTCGTTGACCACGCTCAACACATCAGCCTGTCTGCAAAGTTCGACCACCTCTCGCGCGGCGGCAAAAAGCTGGTCAGTCGGCATAAGTTTGGCGCGAAGCTGTATGCAGTCGGCGCCGCCTTCGATGCAGCGACTCGCCAGATTCAAAACCTCAGCCGGCATGTCGTTGGTGATAATCACGTAGAGTTTGACTTTGCTGAATTTGTTAGCCGTTGAATGAAGCAGAACAATATCCTTTTCGAGGGTGTAAAAGCTGTACCGCAATTGTTCGATACCCTGAGCTGCCGACGGTTCGGTGGGTTTTAGGACCTCGGCCATTACCCGCAGAGCTTCAGGCAATCGCTTACAGGCAGCCGTGAAGCTGTCGTAAACGTCAGCCCGGGCCATCTGACCGGGGACCTGCTGTCCGACACCCACATCCGCGGCCGTGTCTCTGGCTGCCAGGAGCTTTGTCGCATCGAGCCTGCTTACCAGAGTACAGAGCTCATGGCGCAACTGCCTGGTTCTGGCGGTCAACGAACCACTGTTTAATGCGAAACGGCAGAAATCCTCTATAACGCGGCATGCTTCACGGGCGCGATTGAAGTTGGCGTCTATTATTCTGTAGGCACTGCGCTCCATGAGAACGATTATAGCAACTTGCAATAATTAAAACAGGTTTGTCTGCAGCGGGGATTCAGGCAGCGCAAAAAACAAGCGGAGCTGTTCCTCCTCCGGTACAGCTCCGCCGCATTATGTTAACAAAACCGGCCCCTCCTCCAACGTCATCATTAAGAAGCCGGTTTTGATTTTTCAACATCGGGCCCAGTAATCCTCCTCCTTCGGTAGTGTTTAGGAAATTGGGCCCAATATCATCGCCTCAACGGCGAAGAAACAAGAGACGAAGCAAAACCTATGCCAACAATCAGGCTGGTGACAAAAGTTGACGCAAAGAGCGTTTAATAGCTTATACTTAGGCAAAGTTGGGGCAGGTAAGTAGTACAAGAAGACTGAATTAAGAAAATCAAATTTTAACAGCGCGTTGTTTTTTCTCAACACACAAAACTCCGTACCAACCTAATTTTACAGATTCTCGGACTATAACCCTTTTTGCAATAATGATGTGCTCTCGATGTTGACAGAAAACAACGTGGTTGTAGATGAAAAGAAACACCTTGGGGTGTCATTGTTTGGCGGGTGGGCGGAACTTCGCCGATGATATTCTGCCGCTCCATCGGCATTTCCAGTTATCGAAAAGCCAGGTCCTTCCGTTGGACTTTTCCGGCTTAAACAGACTTTGTCTTTTCCAGTCAGCCAATTCCAACTGCAATAGTTCGGACTGGTCTTTGGGCAGTGGAATCGCCGCCAGCTCGAAAGGGTCGCTGCCCAGATTGAAGAGGGACGCCGTCCTGCCGGCTGCGTCGTAAAAGTACTTGCACCTTGCCTGAACGTAACCGGCGGGGCTCTGGTCCAGCCAACCGGCAAAATAGACTTTGCGATTCGCCGGAATATCCGCAAGGGCGTTGATACCATCGAAACCCATGCGCTCGACATCGAGTCCGGTCAGTGCCAGCAGCGTCGGTATAAAGTCGATTGAACTGACAGGCTGAGTAACTCGAACGGGCCCGGCTACAAGGCCGGGAGCCCGCATCACCATGACAATCCGCAGGACCTCCTCGAATGCTATTCGCTCGTGGGCCCATAAGCCGTGCTCGCCAAAGGCTTCGCCGTGGTCGCCGACGACGCAGAAAATGGTATTGTCGGCCAGGCCGAGGTTCGCCAGCTCGACGTCCAGGGCGGCGAGAAAAGAGTCAGTGTAGCGAATGGTCTGTAAGTAAGAGTCGAGAGGGTCCTCGGCAGGTTCTTCGAACCATTCGGGGACCTTGTAAGGGTCGTGCGAGACCGAGCACAGAATGGTCAGCAGGAACGGTCTTTGGTCGGAAGTGAGCCATTGCCGGACAGGTTCGAGCATTGCAAACTCGTCACAGCCCAGGTAACCGACAAAGGCGTTGGCGTCCCGGCAGTCGTCGCGAGCCCAGAACTTTTCGAAGCCCAGATTGTGGACCAGGCCTGGTCGTGACTCGAACCGGCCTTCGGCTGACTGGAAATACGCGGTGCGATGGCCAAATGCATCGCGGAGAATCGTTGCAATCGAAGCGTAAGGTTTGGAGACCGGCACGGCCTCGGCGACGTCCTGCGAAAGTGACGGGACACGGCCGGTGTGCAGAGCGAAAAGCGACTTGGTGGTGTGTGTCATTGTACAACGGGCGTCGGCGAAATCTATTGCCTCGGCAGCTATTGATGCAATGAAAGGCGTGCGGTCGGTATTCGGGTCGCCGAGTGAGGTGTACCTGTACTGTATGCCTTCGAGTACGACGATAACTACATTGTGTTTGAAAGGTGCGCTATTGGCCGCCGGTTCTATTATAAACTCGTCACAGCGAGGCAGGTTTCGAGTAGCATTTGCGAAGTCGGCCCTTTTGAGCTGGCTGGGGTTCTTGGCGAAAAGACTTAAAAAAGCCTTCATCTGGCAATTAAATTTAAGGCCCTGGGCGACGGTTCGCAGGGAATTGTGGTCCCCGGTAAGCACCCTTGCGGTGGTGGCAGCCGCAATCAGCATACAACTTAGAGCAATTCTTGCAAAAAACAGTCTCGGTTTGTATCGCGGCAGAACGGGCCTGACTAAAACGGAGAAAAAGAAAATCAGTAGCACGGCGCTGGTTCCGAGCAGGATGACGGCCGAGGCGGGCATAAGGGCGAGACCCGACCCGATAATCCGAAAGGCATCGGCGGGGGCCCTGAACATAGGCAGCATTACGCCGGGCAGTATCTGGGTGCCGGTGCGTCGCAGCCAGGCGGCGTTGATGACCGACCAGGTGCAAATCAGCGCCGCAATGAAGGTAATTAAACGAACCGTATTACGCCGGGGCCTAAAAAAACATATAAGTGCAAAGACAACTTCGATACCTAAAAGAACCGCTATATCGGAGAGAATCCACAAATAAAATTCGCCCTTGAGCTGCAGCTTATACGCCCAAAGAAACTTATAACAGATGTTGTAGGCAAGAGCGGCAAGAAGAATTACGCTGTAAGGCCTGGCGGCCAGATAATCGTAAGCCTTTTGCAGAAGAGGCGTCCGCTTAGATTCCCTTCTTTCGGGTTTATTCATTCACCTAAGATACAAAAAACAAACGGATTGGGCAAGATTGTTCACAGAGCGGTGACATCAAAGGCGGTATCCGTTAGAAGCTATTACTTCTTCAGGGCCGAGAGGACGTCATCGAGGTCGAGCTCGGCGTAGCAGATGACGGTATCTGATGCACCATAATAGAGCTTTATCTTTTCATCTACCTTGGGCATCTGCGATTCGCAGAGCAGGCCGCAGGTGAAAACTACGTTTCCGAAAAAGCCGCTACATTCATAATCAGTTTCCGGCTCAAATATCGGCTGTGTCGTCCTCGCCAGGACTTTCCAGGGCTCATTTGCATCGAGCAGGGCAGCGCCAAGACTGTAACGGCTGTTGCTATCGACACCGTGATAGACTTCGACCCAGCCGAGGTCTGTTCTGAAGGGTACGGCGCCGGCGCCGATTCTTAGAGAGTCCCATCCATCAATGGCCGGACTCATTAGAAATCTATGGCCGCCCCAGCACAGCAGGTCGGGCGATTCGGACAGCCACATATCGTTCTTTTTGAACAGGCCTGACGCGGGACGATGGATGGCGTAGTATCTGCCGTCGATTCTTTCGGGAAAGATTACCACGTCTTTATTGTCGGGGCAGAAGATGACGCCTTGACGAGTGTAACTTTTGAAATCTTCTGTGGCGGCGAGGCAGGTTGTGACGCCCGACGGTGAAACCCCGACGTAGTTTATATAGTATGTCTCGCCGATTCTGGTTATGCGCGGGTCTTCGAGACCGAAGGTCTCGTAGTCAGTAGCCGCGCTTATTGCCGCGGTGTCTTCTATCTCGAAATTGAGGCCGTTGCGACTCCGGGCCAATCTTAGATGTGATATGCTTGTTAGATACGTTCCTTCGGGCATGACTATAAGACGCGGGTCGGAAAAATCTATCCGGGAATCGGCCTTGTCGAATCCTTTCAGGGTCAGCTCTTTCTTATCGACGTCGTAAACAGGTGCAAAAGCCTTCCTGTCGTTATTGGCGAGCGGTCTTTCGGCGACGCGCAGAAGCAGGACCACTTCGTCGGCCAGTCGCGTTACACCGGCGTTGAATACGCCGACCACTTCGAAGTCGTCCCGCAGCGGTTTTACGTCGGCGGGAGTGATGAGCGGATTTTTGTCTGAACGCACAGTCGCCATTGGATTATTGTCCTGTCAACCTTTGTCAAATGATAGCCTGCCGGCAGTCAAGTTGCAACCTTCGACACGAGCGAAATTGCTCTTGTGTAAACGGTCGCGGTTTTATAAGTTAAACGCTCAATAAATTCGGGAGCGAAGTATGGCTGAGAACGTAGCGGTGATTATCTGTGCGGCGGGTTTGAGCAGCAGATTCGGGGGCAAGCGAAAGAAACAATTCACAGACGTTGAGGGCAGGGCCGCGTTTATTCGCAGCATAGAGTTTTTCGCCGAGCGTGACGACGTAAAGCAGATTCTGCTGGCCATTCCGAAAGAAGATGAAGAATTGGTGCAGGTCAAATGGGGGGCGAACCTGCAGTTTTTCAACGTCAAGATGTACATTGGAGCGGCGGAGCGCTTCGAGACAGTCGCCAAGGGACTGGAACTGATTAAAGATGACATTACACTTGTCGCGGTGCACGACGCTGTGCGGTGCTGTCTAAAAAAAGAATGGCTCGACGAATGCTTTGCGGCCGCTGCCAAACAAGGCGCTGCGATGTTAGCTGCGCCGGTAGTAGCTACGATAAAAAAAGTCAAAGGCGGTCTTATCGAAAAGACAGTTGACCGGGGCGGACTGTACGAGGCCCAGACGCCTCAGGTATTCAGAAAAGAACTTCTAAAGAAAGCGTATGCAAACCTCGGAAAGCTCGACAAAACCAAAATCAGTGACGACGCGCAATTAGTTGAAGCGCTGGGCGAGAAGGTTGCGATAGTAGAGACGGATTTTTCGAACCTGAAGATTACCACGCCTGCCGACGTTGCGATAGCGGCGGCGATAATCAAATCCCGGCCGAAGCCGAAGGCCGGGTACGTCGGGCCTTACGGCGAAGCACAGTGGTAATCAGGCAATTGCCTTTTTTAACTTGGCCCAGGTTGTGCCGATTCTCGTAAATAGCGGTTGTGATTTTTCATCCTCCTGTGGAAAATTTAACCTCGCGAACTCGCCGTAATATTTTTTAGCCGCTTCGTCATAGGCCCGCGCTGCATCGATTTCACTGTCGAATAATCCTAACGATATGCGTTTCCCGCCGGTTTCTATTCGGCTTGCCCATTTGCCCTTATGTCTGTAAAAACACACCCCGAGAAATCGCGACGTTGCGCCCTTTTTCTTTCGCCTGTTACGATTATTTTCCGCCCGCGTCGCAAAACGCAGATTTGACCTGCGATTATCCAGGGAATTGCCGTTCTTGTGGTCAACGAACATCCCGTCTTCAGGTTCCATTATTTCCCTGTGCATGGAAATCTGCCATGTTTTATTTGGCCCGATTAATTTGAAATGGACCGCGTATAAATTACTCCCGGCTCCGTACACTATCCATTTGAAACGCCTCAGCCGGTAATAATCCCCTTGGTCTAAAATCGCCCACTTACCCTCGCCTAAGTAAATCCTGCGAAACGTGTAACCGAACCTGCAGTATCGATACAAAAGCACAGGCCATACAAAAAGATTCTCAAGCAGGACTACTGCAGAGATTTTGTC
>CAYSTP010000085.1:0-9002 GCA_964434085.1 uncultured Pirellulales bacterium | reverse complement strand
GGGTCTGGATAATGACTCTTGCTTTGGTTGGGTCAAAGGCTAAAATGGTCGCGGATTTGGAATATTTGTTGCGATAAGCATTCGAATAAAGAATTACGGTTGTGGACGAATAGCCGGAAAGGAGTATTAGAATGGGCACAAGGGGAACTGAAATTGTCGGAATGGACGTAAAGAAGCTGCTCGAGATGCTCCAGCGGGCGTTCTGCGATGAGTGGCTTGCCTATTATCAGTACTGGCTGGGTGCAAAAATCGTCAAAGGCCCGATGAAAGACGCTGTTATAGCCGAACTGGAGCAGCACGCTACCGAAGAATTGAGCCACGCCCTGCTGCTGACCAACCGGATTATCCAATTAGGCGGCACACCTATAACCAAGCCGGCGGAGTGGTACAAGTGGACGAACTGCGGCTACGATGCTCCTGACGACCCTTATGTGAAGGTCATTCTCGAACAGAATATCAAGGGCGAGCAGTGCGCTATCAGCGTATATCAGAAGCTGATGCAGGAGACTCAGACGAAAGACCCTGTGACGTCCAATATGGTGCTGACGATACTGGAACAGGAAGTCGAGCATGAAGAGGACCTGCAGAGCCTGCTCGAGGACCTCGAATTAATGGTCAGTAGAGGCACATAAGAGCAATTCAATCAACAGCCTGTCTGACCGCAGGGCCCGTCTTCGCTGTGCTGCGCCGTGGTAAACCAGCGACGGGAAAGGTATATTCAAGTAAGGAGACTTGCCGGATGTTAAAGAAGGCGCTATTAGCTGCGTTGCTGATAATGTTGTTATTCAGTTTAACCGGTTGTCAGACCATCCAGGGCCTTGGCAGGGATATTGAGTGGGTCGGCCAGAAGATGGGCAACGCGGTGGAATAAAAAGCCCGGAACAAGCGTCTATTCTAATGAGGCTGAATAAAACGGTTAGGCATAAAGGTTAACTTGTCGTAAGCATAGCTTCGGTAACGACTTAAGGTGCAATATGTGCATAAGGCGTCTTTTTTTGGGTGTACATATCAGAATCTGATGTATTTTTTGAAAAATATGTTTGACAACTGAACTGTTGTGTTGTAGAAGGGTATATGAGGTTAGAAGGGATAATTGAAGGGGTAACTGGAAAATGGGTCCGAAACTGATGGATGCGATTTTGGGTTTGAGCAGAAGAATGTTGACTCTAAAGGCCACACAGGAAGACGAGGCCCTGGAAGGGGCCGTCGGTGAGCGGGAACTGATGATACTGGGCCTGCTCAAAGAAAAGGGGACAATGAGCGTTTCGGAAATTGCCGAGGCCGTGCCGAACGTCAGCTACAGCACTATATCGACGGATATTACCAGGCTGTGGCGAGATAAAAAGATGGTTACCAAGACCGTGGACCCGGACAACCAACGTGTAACTTTAGTGGAGCTGACCGAAAAGGGAAAAAAAGCCGTTGAACTTATGCAAAAACGAAGAGATGAGAGAATGAATCAGCTTTACGAAGCGTTGAACACTACGAAGGACGAAGAGGAAGTAATTATAAGGGTATCCAATCGTGCGACAGAGTACTTCGATAAACTGCTGGGATTTAACGGTCATAAGAATTCTAACGTATAGAAGCTCTGAGCTTAAATGATACAGAAGGGGTTTTAGGAAGTATGGAATGGCAACCCCAATGCTGCGGCGAGTGAAAGCCGCAGCAGAAAGGAGGTGTATCATGTTGGCGCTGCGAAACACAATCAGGGTGACACTTCTTGCCGGACTGGCGGTGCTGCTAATCGCAGGTACTGCGGCTGGTAAAAATGAGCAGGCCGCAGAACGGCAAGAGGCCAGACAGGCACGCAGAACTGAGAGGCAGAGCCAAGCCGCAGACAGACGCGCCGAACAACAGGCAGCCGCTGCACAGAGACAGGCGGCAAACCAGGCGCGAGTGGAGGCGAACAGGCAAGCCGCGGCTGAACGAAGCGCCGAAAGACAAACTGCCGCCACACAAAGACAGGCAGAAAATCAGGCCCGGACCGAAGCGAACAGGCAAGCCACGGCCGAGCGACAAGTCGAACGACAGGCTGCAGCAACACAAAGACGGGCCGAAAACCAGGCCAGGATTGAGGTAAACAGACAGGCTGCATCTGAGCGGCAAGCAGCTAATCAGGTCCAGCGACAGGAAAACAGGCAGGTTCGCGTCGAACAGCGAGAAGAAAGAGGTGAGCAGACAGCACAGAACAGACAGGCTGCCGCCGAGCGACGGGCTGAAAGAATCACAGCCAGAAATGAAAATAAGCGGAGCGTAACAAGGAACGTGGACCGTGACGTTAATATCGAGCGAATTGTGGGACCGCGCGGCACGAAAGTCATCACCGAACGTAACGTCCAGGTCACAAGGACGGTAAACGGCCGCTCGTTCAGCAGAGACGTTTCCCGCAGGGTAGTCAGGAACTATCCGAACGGCAAATCTGTCAGTATTAACAGGCGTTTTCCGGGCAGGCGGCCGGGCAGAATATTCAATCATATCGTCTGGCCGAGCTACGGCTACCCGGTGTATTACAGACACGGCCCGGACATCTTCTTCCATTACGTCCGGCCAAGTTACCACCGCAAATACGTCTTTGTGAGCTTCGGGACCTGCTGGCCGGCGTATTACAGCAGCCTGCGCTACTCCTGGTACGGCTGGCATCCATATACCTGGTACGGCTGTTATCCGACGGCGTACGGGGTCGGCGGTGATACATACAATTACTACACGTATAACACCTACAATTACGAATCGGGTACGCCGCAGAGCTACAGCGGGACAGAGTACAGCGAACCGCTGGCCGGTGTCGATGAAACCACGTTCGAGGACATTCGGCAGAAGCTCGCAGAGCAAAGTGAGCAACAGCCGGAGGCGGAAACTCTGGTGGACAAGTTCTTCGATGACGGGGTGGTGGCCTTCGAGCAGGAAGATTATGATACGGCTGCGAAGGCATTCGCCGACGCCATTGCACTCGAGCCGAACGATTTGGTTTTGCCTTTTGCGTACGTGCAGGCCCTTTTCGCCAGCGAACAATACTCCAGGGCGGCAGATATTCTGCGGCTTGCCCTGGTGCAGATGCCGGCTGAGGAGCAGGGACTTTTCTTCCCCCGCGGATTGTACAGCGACGATGAGATTCTGTTTGGACAAATCGACAAGCTGCAGAGCAAGGCTGAGACTTTCGCCTATGACCCGGATATGTCTTTGCTGTTAGGCTATCAGCTTATTGGCGTAGAGCGGCACGACCAGGCACGGGAGCAGCTCGAACGCGCCGGGCAGTACGACCTCAATAAAGAAGCTACAACTATACTGTTTAATTTGCTGGACAAACTCGAAGAGCAACCGCAAGTCAGCTCGGAAAATATATAGGAGAAAAAACATGTCACCGAGAAATATAAAAATGCTGATTATGGCTGGCGCAATCTTTAGCCTGCTGGTTGTGACAGGCTGTGAGTCGGACGCTCAGACGGGCGCTTTGATTGGCACGGCGGCGGGCGCGGGTATCGGGCAATTGGCAGGAGGCCATACTGAGTCGACGCTGATAGGCGCGGCGGTCGGCGGCGGTGTAGGCTATATACTCGGCAATGAGCAGGACAAGCAGAAGGCCGATGCCGAGATGGCCGGCCTGCGCCACGAGATGAACAGCGTTACGGTCCACGTAACCAACAGCAACGGCTCGATTATTGCGGTCAAGCTGCAAAGGAGCGGTCCCGGTTATATCGGGCCGCGGGGCGAATACTATCCAACGCTGCCGAGTGAGGAGCAACTGCGGCCTGTCTATGGTTTCTGACGAACAGCGTTAACTGCGAACAAGGCAAGCCCCGCCACTGGCGTCAAGCGACGGACGAAAGTGGCGGGGCTAAACATTTCTCCTGCATAAAGAGCAGTCCAAATGTTTCTTGTTTTGGCGATGGGGCGGGCATATAATCAGCAGCACTACAGAAATTGATATTCAGGAACGCGAAAATGAACAGGATATTGCTATTTACAGGTCTGAGTTTTATCGCGGTGTTTTCGGCCGGCTGCGGTACGGGTCCGGAGCAACCGGCCCAGCCGATGTGCACTGCTGATGCAGAGGCGGAAGCGGTGATGGCGTCGGCGGAACACGTATTAGGGCAGATGCACTTCGCAATCGACAAGGCGGATGTACGGCAAGGGTATATTCGGACGCGGCCTTTGACGGGGGCACAGTTATTCGAGCTCTGGCGAAAGGATAACGTCGGTCAATTCAATACGGCCGAGGCGAATCTGCAAACCGTGCGTCGAACCGTTGAGATTAACGTCAGCCGCGAGGACGGCCAGGTGTGCGCTGATTGTGTGGTAACGGTCGAGCGAATGAGCCTGCCGCAGCGTGAAGCCGTCAGTACGAGTCATGCATCGGCGATGTTTACCAGAAGCTCGCCTTCGTTTCAGCAGCTCGAGCTGAATCCGGAGCAGCAGGAGGATATGACGTGGATAGAGCTGGGACGGGACGGCCGGCTGGAGGCTGAAATACTGAGGCAGCTAAGAGTAAGATTGTAGTGCCGATGGGAGGCTTTGCGATATGAGGATACTTGTCGCGGGGGGCGCGGGCTATATCGGCAGCAACATGACGGCAATGCTCCGGGACAGCGGTCATGAGGCGATAGTTTTCGATAATCTAAGCAAGGGACACCGCCAAGCCGTTGGTAAAGCCACGTTAATAGAAGGGGACCTTTGTAATTTTGACCTGGTGGTGCAGACTTTAAGGCAATACCAAATCGAAGCGGTGATGCACTTTGCGGCGCTGATTGAGGTTGCCGAGTCGGTTCAGAAGCCTTTGATATATTATCACAACAACGTCTGCAATACTCAAAATCTTCTGTGGGCGATGGAGGCGGCCGGTGTAGAAAAGTTTGTATTCAGCAGCTCGGCGGCGGTGTATGGGATGCCGAAGGAGAATCCAATCACCGAGAATTGTCCACAGCAACCTATCAACCCTTACGGCCAGACGAAACTGGCGGTAGAGAGGATGTGTCATTATCAAAGTAAGACGGGCAGGCTTCGTTACGCGTCGCTTAGATACTTCAACGCGGCGGGCGCCGGCGCGGCCGGTCCACTCGGCGAAGACCATCGGCCTGAATCACATCTGATTCCGCTTACTATTCAGGCGGCACTTGGCAAGCGTGACAGCATTGCAATGTACGGGACGGATTACGATACGCCGGACGGAACGTGTATTCGCGATTACATTGGCGTCGAGGATTTGTGCAGGGCACATCTTCTGGCGCTGGAGCGATTGGATAGCGAGGCAGGGCTGGTCTATAATCTCGGTAATGGTAAAGGCTATTCGGTGCGGCAGGTAATCGACACAGTAAGGCATGTATCGGGCAGAAATTTTAAAGTGGTTGAGGCGCCGCGGCGGGCGGGTGATGCAGCAGTGCTGACGGCGGACGCGACAAAGGCCAAAAAAGAGCTCGGCTGGGCGCCGCAATTCGGTGAGCTTGAAACCATAGTCGAGACCGCGTGGCGATGGCACAGCAGTCATCCCGACGGATACGCGGATTAGACATACATAGAGAATTGGCGGGGTTTGTAACAATGGGTGAGGTTCAGGAAAAGGCCGCGGAGTTTCTTAAGTCGCACGGTATGTATCACGGCGATATTGATATGGAGCAGGTGTGCGGGCTGTTTCTTGAACAGATGGAGGCGGGGCTGGCCGGGCGGGAAAGCACGCTTGCAATGATACCGACGTATATCGAGATGGACAGACGGCTGCCTGCAGATGAGCCGGTCATCGTTATGGATGCGGGAGGGACGAACTTTCGCGCTGCGGTCGTTCGCTTCGACGATGAAGGCAAAGCGGCAATCGAAAACCTACGCACAAAGTCGATGCCGGGGGTAAAGCAGGAGGTCTCGCGAGAGGAATTCTTCGATACACTGGCGGGATATATAAAGGGTATCATCGAGGCAAGCGAGAGAATAGGGTTCTGCTTTTCCTATCCGTGCGAGATTACCGCAGAGAAGGATGGAAAGCTGATTCGATTTGTCAAAGAAATACATATGTCCGAGGTCGTCGGGCACAGGATTGGCGAGAATCTAAACGCTGCTCTGGTGCGGCTCGGCCTGGCGGGTCCAAAACATATAGTGATTCTGAATGATACGGTTACGACGCTTCTGGCGGGAATGGCGGGGTTCGAAGATAAGCATTACGACAGCTTCGTCGGGTTTATTCTCGGTACGGGGACAAACACCTGTTACGTCGAGCAGAATAAAAACATAAATAAAGTTCGGGGCCTGGATGCAGGCAGGGAAATGATTATAAATGTCGAGTCGGGCGGATTCGGCAAAGCGCCGCGAGGCGAAATCGACCTGCGGTTCGACGCGGGAATGAATAATCCCGGCGTGCACACTTTCGAGAAGATGATATCCGGTGCGTATCTGGGGCCTCTGTGCCTTGAGGTGATTCGGGCGGCAATGGAAGCTGAACTTTTCTCATCGCAGGCGGCAGAGAAGCTGCGAGCTATTAAGAAGCTGGATACAAAGCAGCTTAGCGATTACGTTGCCGAGCCGTCCGCCGCGTACAGTCCGGTGGGCGAGGCGCTGTTTAAGGCGAGCAATTACGACAAGGCTATTATGGAGGCCCTGATTGGGGCAATGGTTGAACGTGCGGCGAAGCTGACGGCGATTAATCTATCGGCTGTGGTTTTGAAAAGCGGCAAGGGGACGGACCAGCAGCGGCCCGTGTGCATCGTCGCAGAGGGGACAACGTTCTACAGCCTGCCGGGGTTAAAAGAAAGAGTTCAAGAGTACCTGCAGCAGTTCCTGACGGGCAGGAAGGGGCGATACTGCAGAATCGTACAGGTCGAGAACGCGACGCTTATCGGCGCAGCCATTGCGGGACTGACGAATTGAAAGCCGGCCGCGGTTGCGTCAGCGGCTGTTATGTTGGAGTCTTGCTTAAAAATGCTGAAGGGTAACGCGGTAGTCGGGCAGTCAGGCGGGCCGACCTCGGTGATAAATGCGTCGCTGGCGGGGATAGTCGACGCCGCCAGGCAGTTCAGCGGCATCAGAAACATTCTGGGCATGCGTTTCGGCATCGAGGGTTTCCTGACGCGGAACATTGTCGATTTGGGTAAAGAGCCGGCGCAGACGATAGAGGGTCTTAAGACCACGCCTTCGAGCGCGCTGGGCAGTTGCCGTTACAAACTTACGGATGAGGACCTGCCGCGAATCCTTGAGGTGCTCAGCGAAGCGGATATTCGCTACGTTTTTCTAATCGGCGGCAACGACACGATGGACACACTTGCCCGGATTGAGAAATATGCCGCCGGGCAGAACTATGATTTGGTGGGAATCGGAGTTCCCAAGACGGTGGACAACGACCTGCACGGCACGGACCATACGCCCGGCTTTCCAAGCGCGGCGAGATACGTTGCGCTTTCAGTGATGCAGGCGGGTATCCTGGCGAGGGACATGCAAAAGGTCGACCAGTTTGTGGTCTATCAATCAATCGGGCGCAACGCCGGCTGGCTCACTGCGGCATCGGCGGCGGGAAAGAAAACCGAAGCTGACCCGCCGCACATCCTGTGCCTGCCCGAAAGACCTTTTGAGAAGGAAAAATTCCTGGCCGACGTCAAGCGATGTTACGACCGCTTTGGATGGGTCTCGATTGTCTGCGGCGAAGGAATCGCATACGCGGACGGCAGGCCGGTGTCGGCTTCGCAGACTAAAGACGGGTTCGACAACGTGGAGTTCGGCGCGATGGGCGGGGCCAGTGTCGGTATAATCCTGCACAGAATGATACGCGAGCGGTTCGGCTTGCGGGGGGAGTTTCAGATAACCGAGTCGCTGCCGATGTGCGCCGCCGACAGGGCCGTGCCGCTGGATATCGAGGAAGCCTATATGTGCGGCCAAGCAGCGGTCAGGCTGGCAGAAGCAGGCAAAGACGGAGTTATGGTGTCGCTGGAAAGGTCTTGCGGGGAGCAGTATAAGTGCGGTACGGGTACGGTACCGCTTGAGCAAGTCGCGATTAGGGCCAAGCCTGTACCAGATGAGTATATCAACGCTGAAGGTAACTTTGTGACCGCGGCTTTTCTGGATTATCTTCACCCACTGGTCGGCAGGCTGCCCGAATACACAACCTTAAAAATGAACAGGTTCTGATGTAAAGGCGTGATTTCGCCAAAGACGCCGTCCATTGAGAGAATGAAAGAGAAAAGCCATCGCACCTAAGGTACAATGGCTCTTCTACAGTCAAAGACACCGTGGTGTTATCTTTTCTTCTTGGCTGGCTTTGACTTCTTCATGGGTTTCTTTTTCTTCGCCATTTCGGTACCTCCATGCAAAGAGTATCTAATCGGCCAGCCCAAATCCGTGAGCCGACATCTTTTATGCATTGTAGATACGGTCAAGAGTATTCTGCAATGAATAAATCCGGCATTTTGAAAAATTTTTGAAAATTACAGGGGTCGGCTAAGCAGACAACAAATTAAGTTTTTGTTTGCTTTTAGCGACAATCGCCAGAATAATAGACGGAACAGGAGAGCTTAAATCTTTGGTTTGGTTTGTTCACTCAAAGGGATAATAGCAATGACGGGCAAGGAATTCGTCAACTCTGTGGCAAAGGGCAAATCCGACATAATCCAGATTCTACTAGATATACTTGCTGAAACGGGTTCGCGATATTGCCTGATTGGAGGGCTTGCGGTAAACGCCTATGTTGAGCCGGTAGTAAGCCTGGATTTGGATATCGTAGCAGCCGTTGAAGATGTCGAGGATATCTGCGAGGCAGCCCAAGAACGGGGCCTAAAGGTCGAAAGATTCGAGCACAGCGTGAACATCACGAGCAAAAGCTCGGACCTGCGGATTCAGCTTCAGCAAGACCCTCGGTACCAGAAGTTCGTCTCAGGCGCGTCGGACAAAGATGTACTTGGATATACAATAAAGGTTGCGAGGGTCGAAGATGTCTTGGCAGGCAAGGTCTGGGCTTATATGGACAAGACCCGGCGCAAGAGCAAGCGGCAAAAGGATTTGGCTGATATCTTCCGCATCATCGAAAAATT
>CAYSTP010000084.1:0-9064 GCA_964434085.1 uncultured Pirellulales bacterium | reverse complement strand
AGCCGCAGGCGACGCCGGAGCCCCGTTTCTAGGTTTTTCCTGTACCCTGTCCGCTATACGCTAAACGCTAATTCTTACTTCGTGTAGGATTTGACGCAATCTGAGTCAATCAGTTCATTTGTGCGTGTTTTTAGCTTTGAAGCATTGCTCCAAGGGAGCTGTGGTCGAGTTGAAAGGTTTGAGCAAGCTTGCTCGCAGAAAACCTTAAAACGAGAACACAAGAGGGGTCGCAGACGCCTGCGCCAAAGTTTACCCGCCGTAGCCTTGGCGTAGGCGGGCCCCAATCCGTGTTAATCCGCGGTTAAAACAACATCGTAGCATTAAAAGGCTACTTAAATATGTATGCACATACTTAAGTACTTTTACAGCTTTGAAGCATGTCCCAAAGGGATGTTAGACTGAGGTTTTGAACCGGCGCGGCAAGCTCGCTTGACGGGAGGTTCAATCCTCTGGATGCAATGGTTGTCAAAAACAACCGCGCCAAAGCAAAATCAGTGTTAATCTGTGTTAATCCGTGGTTGAACCTCTTTATGTTCTTCATGTCCTTCATGGTGAATAATCTGCATTTTTTTCAAAAAAACCACACTTTTCCCCTGTTTGTCCCGGCGGTTGCAATACAAAATCCGAGAATATTTACAGAATTACTGTTTACTTTGAAAAGTAGTAGAAGATGAGCGCAAAAAACTACAATAATGTAGATAATTTTTGGAGTATATACAAAAATGTAGATTTGTTATCTGCTGACTGTCTGCTTTTGGTGAGCGTAATTACAGCATTTGCAAGGCCTTATATAAATATGGCTTTCTGACGGCCGATTTGGCACGTCATTTGCAAAGGTTCTGAATGCGGCCGTTTTACGTAAGCACTAAGAGAATTGTTTAGAAACACTCGTCCGGGAGTGCAGAGAAATGAAGAGAACGCTGTCTATAACAATAGTATTCCTATTGACCGCAGGAACGATATTTTCCGGAGCTGCTTTAGCAGATGAAACAGGTTCTTTGACAAGTCAAAATCCGACAATCGACACCGGCGACACAGCGTGGGTGTTGATATCCGCAGCTCTGGTTATGCTTATGACGCCGGGGCTGGCGTTTTTCTACGGAGGGCTGGTTCGCCGTAAGAATATGCTGTCGGTGCTGATGCAATGCTTCATGATTCTGTGCCTCGTGAGTTTACAGTGGGTGATACTGGGCTATAGTCTATCATTCGGGCCGGACAAGGGTTCGCTAATCGGCAGCCTGGACTGGCTTTGGCTCAAGGGGGTTGGAACGGTCCCCAACCCAGACTATGCCGCTACTATACCGCAGCAGGTATTTATGATGTTCCAGATGATGTTCGCGGTGATAACTCCGGCGCTGATTATTGGCGCATTCGCCGAGCGGATGAGATTCTCGGCCTTTTGTGTTTTTTCATTGCTGTGGGCGACCCTTATATATGACCCGATAGCGCACTGGTTCTGGGGCGCAGGCGGTTTTTTGAAAGTTGCCGGTACGCTGGATTTTGCCGGCGGGGCGGTAGTCCACATCAATGCCGGCATGACCTCTTTAGCGGCGGCTTTGGTTCTGGGGCGCAGAAAAGGTTATCCCGAGAGCGTCTCTCCGCCTCATAATTTACCGTTCGCCGTGCTGGGTGCGGGCCTTTTATGGTTTGGATGGTTCGGTTTTAACGCCGGCAGTGCTTTGAGAGCATCGTCCCTGGCAGGCAGCGCGTTCACTGCAACCCACATAGCCGGCGCCACAGCCGCTACAACGTGGGCCCTGCTTGACTGGCTCAGGTATAAGAAACCGACAACACTCGGCATGATAACCGGTGCAATAGCCGGTCTGGCGGCGGTTACCCCGGCCTCGGGATTTGTCACGCCCTCAGGTGCAATCTGGATTGGTATCGGTGCAGGGCTTTTTCCGTGGCTTGTTATCACGTGCATAAAAGGCCCCCTCGGTTATGATGATACACTGGATGCCTTCGGCGTGCATGGAATTGGAGGTATCTGGGGTGTCATTGCGACGGGCATCTGGGCAACCAAGACAGTGAATCCAGCCGGGGCCGACGGCCTGTTGTACGGCAACCCCGCACTGCTCTGGATTCAGACAAAGGCCGTGCTTATAACAATGGCTTACTCGTTTGTCGCAGGTGTCGTGTTGCTCAAGTTTGTGAATGTGATATTAAAGCTGAGAGTTTCTGAGCACGAGGAGATGGTCGGTCTCGACCTGACTCAGCACCGTGAGGCCGCTTACACTTTGATTAATTAAATTGTCAAGGGTTGGCTAAATGAAATATATTATCGGCATAATTCAGCCTGACCGTCTGGATGAGGTATTAAAGAAACTGACTGAAAAAGAGATTCACCTTGTGACCGTTTCCAGCGTTTCCGGCAGGGGCCGGCAAAAAGGAATCGCAGAAGTATATCGAAGCCATAAGGAACAGGGTAATCTGCTGCGGAAAATCAAGCTTGAAATAGCCGTCAACGAGCCATACGTCAAGCCGACTATCGATGCTATCATGGAAGGCGCGCGGTCGGGCAATATCGGAGACGGCAAGATTTTCGTACTGGATTTGCCGCAGTGCTTCAGAATCAGGACCGGCGAGACAGGAAACGAGGCTATCGGCTGAATATTGTTTCTCTTAAAAGTAATTTCTGACAGGTATCAGTTTTTAGCAGTAATGTTTTAGGTGATTTGAAAGGAAAAAGTGATGACCCCAAAAGATTTCTTTGACTTCGCGAAAAAGAACAACTCGAAAATGGTGGACCTGAAATTCGTTGACCTGCTGGGCACGTGGCAGCACTGCTCGTACCCAATCGAATGCTGGGACGACGGTACGTTCGAGGACGGTCTTGGTTTTGACGGCTCATCGATTCGAGGCTGGCAGGACATCCACATGTCGGACATGCTCGCCATTCCCGACCCAAATACAGCAGTGATGGACCCGTTCTTTGCCGAGCCTACAGTCAGCGTGATTGCAGATATCGTTGACCCGGTGACAAAAGAGGACTACAGCCGTGACCCGCGTCACATCGCGCGAAAGGGAGCGGCGTATCTGAAAAAAACGGGTATAGCTGATACCTGCTACATCGGGCCCGAACCGGAATTCTTCATCTTCGACGAAGTACAGTATGAACAGAATCAGCATACCGGGATGTATCGGATTGACTCTGTCGAAGGCGCGTGGAACACCGCGCGGTTCGAAGAGCCGAACCTCGGATACAAGCCGAGCTTCAAGGGCGGATACTTCCCCGTCAGCCCGACCGACACGTATCACGACCTTCGCGGCGAGATGGTCTATGAGCTGATGAAGCTCGGCATCAAAGTGGAAGCCCATCATCATGAGGTTGCTACCGCCGGACAGGCCGAAATCGATATGCAGTATGAAGAGCTGCTCAAAATGTGCGACCAGTTCATGTGGTATAAATACATCATCAAGAACGTCGCCAAACGTAACGGCAAGACGGTGACATTCATGCCCAAGCCCGTCTTTGACGACAACGGCAGCGGTATGCACACTCACTTTTCGCTGTGGAAAGGCGGCAAGCCGCTGTTCGCCGGCGATAAGTACGCGGGTTTGAGTGACATCGGATTATATAGTGCAGGCGGTATTCTCAAACATGCGCCCGCTCTGCTGGCTTTTGCCGCGCCGACGACAAATTCTTATCGTCGTCTTGTTCCTGGATTCGAAGCGCCGGTCAATCTCGTTATGAGCGCTCGAAACCGTTCGGCTGCGGTGCGCATCCCGATGTATTCACCCAGTCCCAAGGCCAAGAGGCTTGAGTTCCGCTGCCCCGACCCGACAGCAAACGGTTATCTTGCCTGGACCGCGGTGCTGATGGCTGCGCTTGACGGCATAAAGAACAAAATTGACCCGGGCAAGCCACTGGACGTGAATATCTATCATCTCGATGAGAAAGAGCTGGCCAAGTATAAACACACGCCGGGCTCGCTCGAAGAGGCCATCGCTGCTCTCGAAGCAGACTACGAGTTCCTCACCGAAGGTGGCGTCTTTACCGATGACCTGGTCCGGATGTGGATAAAGTGGAAGCGTGACGAGGAAATCAAACCGATGCACCTGCGCCCGCACCCGCACGAGTTCCATCTGTATTACGACAGTTAACAGAATTAGTGCTTTTGGGGTCTGTCGGCGAAAGCCGACACCTTAACCCACCTCGGCGCGGGATTATTGCGCCGAGGCGGGAATTCTTCGCGCGCGGCGACGATGTTTAGGTTGTCGTTGCGGGTTGACAGTAACAGGGCTGTGCTGTAGGGTACCGGCCGGAAAAAAATTAAGAGCCGAAATTATGGTCCGCAATTTGGAAAAACAAGGTTTATACGACCCGCGATTTGAGCACGACGCCTGCGGTATCGGTGCGGTCGTAAATATAAACGGCAGGCGCGACCATGCGATTATCGAGTACGGCAAAGAGACGATAGTCAACCTTCATCACCGTGGCGCCGCAGGCGCAGACGATATAACCGGCGACGGGGCGGGAATCCTCTTTCAGCTCCCGCACGAGTTTTTCAAATCTGAAAGTAAACGCCTGAGTTTGTCTCTGCCGGAGCCGGGTCGTTACGGTGTTGGAATGGTCTTCGGCTCGAAAAAAGATGCCCTGCGCAGCAAGTGCGATGAGATACTTGAGGCCGCCATAACTCATTATGGTATGCGGGTAATCGGCTGGCGCGACGTGCCGGGCAATAATGATTGTCTCGGCAAAATCGCCCTGAGCGCCGAGCCTTCGATTAAACAGGTATTCGTTGCTGCCGACGGCTGCGAGGGAAGCGACTTCGAGCGACGGTTATATATGGCTAGGCGGCGGGCCGAGAGAATCGCATCCGAGCGGTTCGGCAAAGAAGGCGAAGATTTCTACGTCACCAGCCTGTCATCGCGCACCATCTGCTATAAAGGCATGTTCATGGCCTGGCAGCTCTTTGCCTATTATCCCGACCTGTCGGACGAAAGGCTCAAGTCCGCTCTTTGCATCGTCCATCAGCGCTACAGCACCAACACCCTGCCGAACTGGCGCCTGGCCCAGCCTTTCAGGTGTATCGCGCACAACGGTGAGATTAATACGCTCAGCGGTAATCGCAACTGTATGCGGATTCGCGAGCGGACGATGGTCAGCAAGGTCTTCGGCTACGGCCTGCGCGACCTGTTGCCCGTGTTGACGCCGGGCGGCAGTGACTCTGCCTGCTTCGATAATATGCTCGAGTTTCTTGTTCAGGGCGGCCGTTCTCTGCCGCATACGATGATGATGATGATACCGGAGGCCTTCGGGCCGGCCTATCACATCAGCAAGGATAAGCGAGCGTTCTATGAATATCACGCGGCGATAATGGAGCCGTGGGACGGCCCCGCCGCGATGGTCTTTACCGACGGCCGTTTGATTGGCGGAACGCTCGACCGCAACGGTTTGCGTCCTTGTCGGTATTTAGTCACCACCGACGGCCTGGTTGTTCTCGCCAGTGAAGCGGGCGTAATTGAATTTCCGCCGGAAAAGATTCAGCGTAAAGGCCGGCTGCGACCGGGACACATGTTCCTCGTCGATACCGTCGAAGGACGCATTATTACCGACAACGAGATAAAGAGCAAAATATCGAGACGTAAACCGTACAGAAGGTGGCTCGAAGAAAGAGTAGAGCTTCGCGGCCTGTTCGACACCCCGCAGCCGGCCGTCAGCGACTCCGAGACGATAGCCCTGCGACAGCGTGTATTCGGATATACCCGCGAAGAGCTGCGGATGATTCTGATGCCGATGGCGCTCAACGGACAGGAGCCGGTCGGCTCGATGGGTAATGATACCCCACTGGCCGTCCTTTCAGAAAAGCCGAAGCTGCTGTTCGCCTACTTCAAACAGTTATTCGCACAGGTTACAAATCCTCCGATTGACCCGCTGCGTGAAGGGCTGGTGATGAGCCTTATGATGTTTACCGGCAAGAGACGAAATATCCTCGAAGAAAGCCCCGAGCACTGCAAACAATTGAAACTGCCGCACCCGATTCTGACGAACGAAGACCTGAATCGCCTTCGGTCGGTGCAGAGGGAAGACTTCAAAGTTGCAGCCGTCTCCGCCGTCTTCGATGCAACCGGTGACGACCCGGGCCGCGCATTGTCTGCGGCGCTTGAAAAACTTCTGGACGATGCCGGAAAGGCGATTAACGAAGGAGCGTCCCTTATCATAATCAGTGATAAGGACCAGTCGCAGACAAAAGCGCCCATCCCATCGCTGCTGGCCATAAGCGCCGTTCATCAGGGCCTCTTGAATCGCCGCCTCAGAAGTGAGGCCGGCCTTATCGTCGAGAGCGGAGAGCCGCGTGAGATAATGCACTTCTGCCTGCTCGCAGGTTTCGGCGCTAACGCGGTTAATCCGTACCTGGCCTTCGAATCGCTCGATGAGCTTCAGCGGGACAGTGAGCTGCCCGGCGATATGGAGCCGTACAGAATCGCGGACAATTACATCGCCGCCGTCAAAAAAGGTATCCTCAAGACGATGAGCAAGATGGGTATCTCGACCCTGCGAAGCTATCATACCGCGCAGTTGTTCGAGGCTGTAGGCCTTAACCGCGATGTGATTGACAAGTATTTTACGGGTACAAGCTCCCGCATCGAAGGTATCGGACTGGCCCAGATTGCAGAGGAAGTGCTCCAGCGACATAAAGAGGCATACGCGCCGCGAAAGGCCGGCCAGCTCGATTTGGACTTCGGCGGTGAATATCACTGGCGCAGCGACGGTGAGCGGCATCTCTGGAATCCGATTACAGTGACACGCCTCCAGCACGCAGTCAAATTCGAGGATGCGAACGCCTACGAAGAGTACAAAGAGGCCGTCAACACCCAGGCAAAAAAACTCTGTACTCTGCGAGGACTGTTTGAATTTGTGCCCGGCAAACCGGTCCCGCTTGAAGAGGTGGAACCCGCCGAAAATATCGTCAAACGGTTCTGCACCGGCGCAATGAGCCACGGCTCAATAAGTAAAGAAGCCCATGAATGCCTTGCGATTGCTATGAATCGTATCGGCGCGATGAGCAATACCGGCGAGGGCGGCGAGGACCCGGCAAGATATGTCCCCGAAACAAACGGAGACTCGAAGAGCTGCGCGATTAAGCAGGTTGCAAGCGGCCGGTTTGGTGTCACCGTCGAATACCTCGCTAACGCAAAGGAATTACAGATAAAAATGGCACAAGGCGCCAAGCCCGGCGAAGGAGGTCAGCTCCCCGGCCATAAGGTAACAGAAGAAATCGCCAAACTGAGATATTCGACGCCCGGCGTGACGCTGATTTCACCCCCGCCTCATCACGACATCTATTCGATTGAGGATTTGGCACAGCTTATCTATGACCTCAAGTGCTCCAATCCCGGCGTTAAGGTTTCCGTCAAGCTCGTTGCCGAGGTCGGCGTCGGCACCATTGCCGCAGGAGTAGCAAAAGGCAACGCCGACGAGGTGTTAATCAGCGGCCACGACGGCGGCACCGGTGCAAGCCCGCTTTCTTCGATTAAGCACGCCGGCGTACCCTGGGAGCTTGGCCTTGCCGAGACTCAGCAGGTGTTGGTAATGAACGGCCTGCGAGACCGCATCCGCGTTCAGACCGACGGCCAGCTAAAAACCGGCCGCGACGTCGTAATCGCAGCTATGCTCGGCGCAGACCAGTTCGGTTTCGGAACCGCCGCACTGGTGACATTAGGCTGTACGCTGCTTCGCAAATGTCACGAGGGAGCATGCACTTACGGTATCGCAACACAGGACCCCGAGCTTCGCAAACGTTTCGCCGGCAGGCCCGAATACACTACCCGGTTTATGTTCTTTGTCGCACAAGAAGTGCGGCAGCTAATGGCACAATTAGGTTTTCGTAAGTTCGAGGATATGATAGGCCGAAGTGACAGGCTCAGTGTCACAAAAGCAATAGACCATTACAAAACCAAGGGCCTGGACTTCTCTGCGATTCTTTATCAGCCGCAATATAAAGATACCAGTCAAATTCGTCTCAGTGCGAAACAGCCGAACAAGATTGAGGACCATCTTGATTATAAGATTATGGAAAAAGCCGCCGCCGCAATCGAATCAGGCAAAAAGACAAAACTGAAACTCACCGTTCGCAACATTAACCGAACGGTCGGCGCTATTATAAGCAATCGAATTGTAAAAAAATATGGTTCAACCGGTTTACCGGACGGTACGCTGGAAGTCGAGTTTACCGGCTCAGCGGGCCAGAGCTTCGGAGCATTTTTAGCGCCCGGTGTTACACTCAAGCTCATCGGTGACAGCAACGATTACCTCGGCAAGGGACTCAGCGGCGGACGGATTGTCGTAATAAGGCCGCCCAAGTCCCCGTTCGTCGCCCACGAAAATATCATCGTCGGCAATACCCTGCTCTATGGCGCGACCCGCGGCGAGGTCTTCATCAACGGCGTGGCCGGCGAACGCTTCTGCGTCCGCAACAGCGGCGCCACTGCGGTCGTCGAAGGCCTGGGCGACCACGGCTGTGAATATATGACCGGCGGTGTCGTCGTGGTTCTCGGCCAGACCGGCTGCAACTTCGCCGCCGGGATGAGCGGCGGCACCGCCTATGTCTTGGACGAGATGCAGTTGTTTGACACGCTCTGCAATCTCGATATGGTTGAGCTTGAAAGCGTCTGGCGACCAGCCGACAAGGAATTGCTCAGGGACCTGATAGAGCGGCACTATAAATGGACTCACAGCGACCGCGCCAAGTACATCCTCGATAACTGGAACGACGCAATCGGCAAGTTCGCCAAAGTTTTGCCGATTGACTACCGCAGGGCCCTGGAAAAGATGCGCGCCGCCGAGCAGCGCGATACCGACACGACACCGGCCACCGAAGAGGTGTTCTAATGGGCGAAACTAAAGGCTTTTTAAAATATACCCGGCAGGAGGTCGAGCACCGGCCAATCGAAGAGCGTGTGCACGACTTCGCCGATATCGATATACCCCTGACCCCCGACGCCGTCATCCAGCAGGCCGCCCGCTGCGCCGACTGCGGAATCCCGTTTTGTACCGGGGTGGGTTGTCCGCTGAATAATCGGATTCCGGAGTTCAATGATTTGGTCTATCGCGGCAAGT
>CAYSTP010000083.1:0-9140 GCA_964434085.1 uncultured Pirellulales bacterium | reverse complement strand
CATTCGTGGTTAATTAATCATTTTTATTATGGTAAAAACCTTTGCAACCGTCCACGCCTTCGCGTAGAATGAGCCGCCTTTAAGTTATTTTAGAGGCTTTTCAATATGGGTCTTGAGACTTTTTTTAGCCCGCAGTCGGTTGCCATCGTAGGTGCTTCAGCCAAACAAGGCAAGGTTGGTTACGAGATTCTCACCAGCATGCTCAAGGCCGGTTATCCCGGTAAGATTTTCCCCGTCAACAACAAAGCTCAGCAAATCGAAGGTCTTGGATGCTTTCCCGACCTTGCTTCAATGGGCGAAGTGCCTGAACTGGTAATCATCGTCGTTCCAGCCGGGGTCGTACCCGATATTATGCAGCAGTGTGTAAATGTAGGGGCAAAAAACGTTATCATCATAACGGCGGGTTTTAAAGAAGTCGGTCAGGAAGGTGCTCAGCTCGAAAAGAGAATAATCCAGATTGCCAGGCAAGGCGGCGTTCGGGTCATTGGTCCAAATTGCCTTGGCTTGATTGTGCCGAAAAACAAATTAAATGCGAGCTTTGGCGGAGAATTACCCATAGACGGGGCGACCGGATACCTGTCGCAATCCGGTGCACTTATGGCTGCGATTCTTGATATGGCTAATGCCGGCGGAATCGGTTTCAGCAAGCTTATCAGCATCGGCAACAAAGCGGACGTCGATGAATTAGATATTATAAAGGCCTTCGGTGATGACGAAGACACTAAAGTCATAGCCGGCTACCTCGAAAGTATTACCGACGGCAATCTGTTCGTCCGCGAGGCTGAACACATATCCCAGAGCAAACCTATACTGCTGATAAAGTCCGGCGGCACGGAGGCAGGGGCAAAGGCGGCTTCATCACACACCGGCAGTCTTGCCGGCGGCGAAACTGCGTATGAGGCGGTCTTCGACCGGGCGGGAATAATACGCTGCAATTCAATCAAGCAGCAGTTCGAATATTCACAGGCCTTCGAAAATCAGCCGCTGCCCAAAGGTTCCCGCGTAGCCGTCATCACCAATGCAGGCGGGCCCGGTATTATGGCGGCCGATGAGATAGAAAGACAGGGGATGAAATTTGCGAAACTCTCGGATAAAACGATAAACACCTTGGCTGGGAAATTGCCCGCCGCAGCTAATCTGTATAATCCCGTTGACGTGCTCGGCGATGCATTGGCCGACCGATATGAGTTTGCCCTGAATGTTGTCCTCGATGATGCTAATGTGGATATGGTCCTGGTGCTGTTGACGCCGCAGGCAATGACACAATGCACCGAAAGCGCACAGGCGGTGGTAAAAGTCGCGTCGCAAAAAAAGGATAAGCCGGTATTGGCCTGCTTTCTCGGTGCAAAAAAGGTCGACCAGGCGAGAAAAATTCTCAGACAGGGCGGTATCCCAACGTACGATTCACCGGAAAGCTCGGTCAGGACAATGAAGGTGATGGCCGACTATGTGCGATGGAAAAGTCGGCCCAAACGCGTTGTCAAACTGTTCCCCGTGAATCGTCGTAAAGTTGAGAACATCATCGAAAGACATCTGCGGCAGGGAATTCGCCAGGTGAGCGAGATGGATTCCAAGGATATTTTAGAGGCTTACGGCTTTGTTACCCCGAAAGGTTCCGTCGCAACTACCGCAGAGCAGGCCGCCTCTATCGCAAATCAGCTCGGCTATCCGGTCGTACTCAAAATATGTTCGCCTGATATCCTGCACAAATCCGACGTTGGAGGTGTCAGAGTCGCTCTTAGAAACGCCACTGAGGTTATGGACGCCTTTGACCTGATGATGTTCCGGATACCAAAGAATAAACCAGAGGCGAAAATTCTCGGTCTGCTTGTGCAGCAGATGTGCACGGTGGGCAGGGAGGTCATATTGGGCATGAATCGTGATAAGCGGTTCGGGCCTTTAATGATGTTCGGTATGGGTGGAACGATGGTCGAGGTGTTGAAGGATGTTTCGTTCTATCTTGCGCCGCTTACCGCTGACGAAGCCAAGGAGATGCTTGTGAGCACCAGGACCTATCGTATGCTTGAGGGCGTGCGAGGTCAGCAGGGCGTCGATATCGATGCCCTGGCTGAAGGCTTGCAGCGGCTTTCGCAGCTTGTGACAGAATTCCCCCAGATAAAGGAAATGGACATAAACCCGTATATAGTCGGCCCGGAAGGCACAACGCCGGTGGCTGTTGACGCGCGGATGAGCGTAGAGAAGGTGTAAGCAGGCATGGATTCACAAAGTTTCGACTGGAAAAAAAGATACGCAGATAAAATTAGCACCGCCGCTGCGGCCATGAAGCTCATAAAACCCGGCAACAGCATTTTCATAGGGACCGGCTGCGGTCAGCCGCAGCACCTCGTTAACTCCCTCGTCGAGCATTCAAGCCATATTTACGACGCGCACATTGTCAATCTTTTGACCGTTGGTGATGCGCCTTATGTGGACCCGAGCTTCCGTGAACGGTTCAAGCTGAACTGCTTTTTCGTGGCGGATAACATCCGCGATGCTCTCAATAAAGGCATCGGCGATTACACGCCTGTCTTCCTGTCGGAGATACCGGCGGAATTCGAGAGTGGGCGAATCCCTATTGACGTGGCCCTGATTAGTGTCACGCCTCCGGACGCCAACGGCCTGTGCAGTTTTGGGGTCTCCGTCGATATTGTCAAAGCCGCGGTGGCCAACGCCAAGTATGTAATCGCCCAGGCCAACAGCCGGATGCCGCGAACGTTCGGCGACAGTTTCGTTCACGTAAACAACATCGATGTTTTGGTGCCTTACGACGAAGACATCATAGAAATACCGGTTCCTGAAATGGACGAAATGCTCCGGCGCATCGGCGAGAACACCGCCAGGCTGGTCGAAGATGGCAGTTGCATAGAGTGCGGTATCGGAAGAATACCGCAGGCCCTCGCCGAATTTCTCAAAGATAAACGCGACCTCGGCGTACACACCGAGATGTTCAGCGACTGGATAATCGACCTTATAGAATGCGGAGCTATAACCTGTGCAAAGAAGAAACTTAATCACGGCAAAGTCGTGGCGAGCTTCTGCATGGGCTCGAAAAGGCTCTATGACTACATTAACAACAATCCCTTCTTCGAGTTTTATCCGACCGAATACGTCAACGACCCGCAGGTCATAAGCCGGCATGAGAAAATGGTGGGTATAAATGTCGGCCTGGAGGTCGATTTGACCGGACAGGTCTGCGCCGATTCATTAGGTTATCAGTTTTACAGCGGCATAGGCGGCCAGGTCGATTTCATCCGCGGCTCAGCACGCAGCAGGGGCGGCAAAGCAATAATCGCACTGCCTTCAACCGCCAGGAACGGCCAGGTCAGCAGGATTGTTCTGCACCTTACCGAAGGGGCCGGTGTGGTAACGACCCGCGGTGATGTTCACTACGTGGTCACCGAATACGGTATCGCCTATCTGCACGCCAAAAGTATCCGCCAGCGGGTGATGGACCTCATCAGCATTGCTCATCCCAAATTCAGAAAACAGCTCATTCAGGAGGCGAAGGCCCGAAACTACATCTATGCCGACCAGATAGAGCTGGACGGTGAAAAGGTCGTTTATCCGCAGGAGCTTGAGAAAAGTGAGACACTAAAAGACGGCACACAGATTTCTTTCCGGCCGGTAAAACCGACCGATGAGACAGCATTGTCTGAAATGCTTTATTCGTTGAGTCCCACCTCCGTCAGGACACGCTACATGAGTCAGACCATGCGGTTTCCGCATAAGGACCTCCAGAAGCTGACCAACATTGACTACGAGCAGAACCTGGCGATTGTGGGCACCGTTCCCGGTGTCTCGGAGGAAGAGATTGTTGCTATCGCTCAGTACTTCCTCGACCCCAAAACACAAGCTGCCGAAGTGGCCTTTGTTGTTCAGGACGAATGGCAGCAGAAGGGTATGGGTACGCTGCTGTTGAGATATCTGACGCAAATCGCGAAACAACGGGGCGTGAAAAAATTCTATGCCAAAGTTCTGCCGGTCAACAAGGCCATGCTGGCTGTCTTTTACAATTCCGGCTATCAGGTAAACACCGAATTCGACGGCGACGTTTACAACATCACATACGAGCTAAATAGAAGTGCGCAATAATCAGGCCCAAAATGGACTTATATCCAGCAGCAAGAGCTAATCAGAATATAGAAAGCAGGACACCTATTGTTGTTGCAAGAGTCGCTTTCTTTACGCTCACAGCTGTTTTGTTCCTTATGTTGTTTATTAAGCCGCCTAAATGGCTGATGAGTTTGAGTATACTTTCATACACCGTGGTAATATTCATTTCTGCGAGCTTATGGCTATATGCTTTTGTTATCTATAGGATGCTCGTCAGCTTCTTCCCCAGTGAATCAGAACCGCGTTCTGCCCCTGCCAACATGGTAACACCCGGATTGGAGCGTCTTGGGCAAGTCATGACGACGCTCGGTTTTTTTCGAGCTGGCTCTCCTTACATCGTGGGAAAGATCAATGGTGTTGGCCTTTTGTTTTGCAATCCGGCGCATACTATCTATACGACAGCGTCCCATATCGAACACCCGATGGCAAAAGATGACACAATAGCATTCATATCTTTTCTCAAAGACTTTCAAGGGAGCCTTGCCACCGTTAATAACTATATATATGTACCAACTCAACTTGGGCGTCTGTGTCAGGTTTTCGAGGGGGCTGACCCCCCGACGTTGTTCGAGGAACATTTGAAAGCATTGGTGCTCTTAAAGGGTGAGACCATAGAGCCTATGTGTGTTCTTCCCAAGGATTTCTTCTCAGTTGATAGGTTGCTCCGGCAAAAACGCTGGCTTTGCGTAAAACGCAGGGTCTTTTGGATATCACTTTTGATGCTGTTGCACGTTATATTCCGAACAAAGCCATGCAAAGGCTCAGTCAGCTTACAAAAGCGCTGGCGAAGGCATATAAAAAATCTCAAACATGCTGACGGTTGATTGGAGTCGCGCACTTGCAAAAAAAAGAAAAGAAAGCGGTATTTCTGCATTGTCCCGAGCTGGAGCGGATTCCATACCCGGAAAGTTCTCCGTTCAATACGTCCCGAGCAGGCAAGGTCCGTCAGGTCATCAGCTCGATGGGACTGCTGAATCGCAGCAACACCGCCGAAGTCGCACCCGAACCTGCCGACAGGACAACGCTAAAGAAATTCCATACCCCGAAGTATCTGAAAGTCCTCAAAAACGCCGACGAGGGCAAATTCGAGGCCCAGGCCTTTTATATGGGCCTGGGCACGCCGGACTGCCCCGTATTCAGCGGCATGTACGAATATTCCGCCCTGGCCTGCGGCGCATCCGTCAAAGGTGTCGAGCTGATTCTCTCAGGCGAAACTTTTTTTGCATTCAATCCTTCCGGCGGTCTGCACCACGCCCGGCCGCAGCGCGCCGCGGGTTTTTGTTATATGAACGACGTCGCCCTGGCCTGTACGGTTTTCGCCGAGCAGGGCAAGCGGGTCCTGTACGTTGATATTGATGTTCATCACGGCGACGGCGTGCAGGAAGCCTTTTACGACTGTAACGATGTGATGACTATTTCATTCCACCAGACCGGCAGGGCGCTTTACCCGGGTACGGGTTTTGTTGACGAAATCGGCAGCGGGACAGGCAAAGGATATTCGGTCAATGTTCCTCTTCCGGTAGGTACCTATGACGAAATGTATATGAAGGCCTTTTTGCAGATAGTCCCGCCCTTGTTTGAAAAGTTCGACCCGGACGTTGTTGTCTTTGAGCTTGGCGCCGACACTCTTGCCGGCGACCCATTGGCACAGTTGTACCTGACAAATAATACACATGCTGCTATTGTTAAGCGCCTTCTCAGTTTTGACAGACCCATCCTGATGACTGGCGGCGGGGGGTATAACATTGAAAACACGGTCCGGGCATGGTCACTCGCCTGGTCCGTGCTCTGCGGCGCCGATGAAGGGCAGGATATGAACGTCGGCCTGGGCGGTGTAATGCTCGAGACTACCGACTGGCAGGGCGGCCTGCGGGACAGACAGCTTGTTCCGACCGAACAGCAGAGAACTACGGTTGCCCCAGCCGTCGAAGCAGTCATCAAGCAGGTCAAAAAAACCATTTTCCCTCTCCACGGCCTCTAACACCACCCGATGTGCGGTTCAACTTTCAATGCTGGAAGTTCGACGTTCAACGTTCGATGTTGTGCGTTCTTCTCATAGATGTGAATTGGTGCTTTCCCTCGTCATTCCTGCGAAAGATTGTCACCCCTGCGAAAGCAGGGGCAGGAATCCATTTTTATACCAAGGTTTTTAACGCTGTATAACCCCCTTAAATAAATAGGCTTATGACTAAAAGATTTTTTCTCAAAAAAGTTAAAAAATCATTGACAAATTGACGTTGTTTGGTAAAATCTAAAATAGCTGGGCCGTGTGCCCGGCGCATTTCGCACAGTTGTGCAAGGGGAGGGGTAGAAACCCCACGATTCAAGGCAAGTCGATTATTTATATCACCACCTCCAAATTCAAGGGGAGCCGATTACGGCAACCATTCGTATCAAAGTTCCAGACTGGCTCGACCGTATCTTCACTTGGCCTGTCACGCTTTATCGCCGGTGGAAGTATGACGATTCTTTCCGCCGAATTTACCTCGGCGACGGCGTTTGGACGCTTGTCTCGCCGCAGGATTACTATCGATTGGCCGATTTCAATTGGTATCTCGGCGGTAACGGAACAAGTTTCTATGCGTTTCGAAATGTTGTAGTCAGGCCCGGCAAAACGAAAATTGTAAGTATGCACAGAGAGATTATGGAGGCACCAAAAGGTCTAATCGTGGACCATAAAAACGGCAATTCGCTTGATAATCGAAGGCCGAATCTGCGCCTGGGCACTCAATCTCAAAATATGCAAAACAGAGCCAAAAAGAAGAATACTACTTCGAGATATATCGGGGTATGGTATTGCAAGCGGGCCAGGAGATGGAAAACACAAATCTGCACCGACGGGAAAGTGAGATGTTTAGGCAGTTACGAAAGTGAAGCAGACGCGGCGAAGGCATACGACGCGGCGGCAAGGAAATATTACGGGAAATTTGCGAAACTGAATTTTCCGGATAGTTAGCCACCAAGACAGCAAGGCCCAAAGGCACTAAGACACTGAAACCGCGGATTGCGCGGATTTTATCCTTAATCAATAATCCTTAATCTTTTTTATCTCTTGTCTTTGGCGGAAATTGGAGGGATAATGTACTATAGAGCAAGATTCCTGTGTAATCGGTACGCTATAAATATTAACAATTTTTGGAAAGAGAAAAAAATGAAAACAAAAGAAGCGAAAACAACAGCATTAGTGAGTTTACTGGCTTTAGCAGGGCTGGCAGTTATATTCCTGCCTGCTTACGCAGGTGATTTAGAGCCGTCTGCCCAGCCGGCGCCGAAATTTCATCGTGTCCACAAAACGGAGCCGAACCTTCATCGTGTCTACGAAATCGAGCTGCATAGAGACGATTTAATCAGAAAAGCAACGCCGGAAGAAGAATGCGGAGAGGCCGAAGCAACCGGTTCTTCCGAGTCTTTCTCATTTGATGAGGCATTCGCCAATGCCGTCCATAATTTACCATACGATACAACAGACGTGTATCCTGACAAGATGACTGCTGTGAGGGTAGTTGAGATTTACGCTACGTATGGAGGTATTACAGGCGGTGCCTACCTGTATGTAACTGTTCAGCGAGTGGCTGACCCGGCATGCATGAATTCCAAAAAGAAGCAGGAGGCGGAGCCGGGGGTCGAAGAAGAACTTCACAAGCGGCGAGGAGAACTGAAAAAGTCAAGGCCGGAAAACCAGGATTGAGAGCCAGGAAAAAGTAATATGCGCCAAACCCTGTCAGAGATATAATTAATTACCAAAGGGTGTATGACGCATTTTTTTGTCATTCCCGCGCAGGCAGGAATCCAGACCTTTTCTAAAAAATCTATAAATATTTACAGCATGGTATCGTAATTATGAATATCAACATAAGCCCAAAAGTCAATTACTGTCGAGTATTTCTTCCATATTTCGTGTAATTTATCTATGTTTTCAGTTTTAACAAAAGGTTTATCAATATTCTCAAATTGATTAAAAACAACTGTTCCTAAAAACGGCCCAGGAAAGTCCAAGAATCTACCGATAAAAGTAGCTATTTTACAGAGAGCTTCATGAGTTTCGCATAAACGCCCTAGAGTAAGATCGATTTTATCCGCAGAATCTTTTTCTCGGTCAAGTGGCGTTTCAAGGTGTGCAATGAATTTATGTGCGTACAATACGACATCCCCGTAGCCTTCTAATTTTTTTCTCAATCCTTCGAACACCACTTTTTGCACAACATCATTTGGTTTTCTGTTACTTTTATTGACCCCAGATAGCTTGTCAAATGCAGAATGCCTGTGTTCTAATTCTTGCCAGATCAAACTGTTCGGAACTTCGAAAGTTCTATTTCCTTTCGTCCTCTGATCTTCACAATATTTTTCGTATTCTTTTTTTATCTTTTTTAAATAATATTCAAAATCATAGGCTTTTAAAAAAAAATAAATCGATATTAAATGGCGACTGTTTTCCATATCTAAAATTAGACGATACAGTGAACAAGTAGTTTTCTCTCTATCTTTATCTAGCAGCCTTCTTAGAGCTACAAACATATACTCGAAAAAGCATTTGTCGATAAAATTATGCAGCATAGAGTTATTTTCATATTGACCTTCTGCATTTTGTGAGAATCCCCTTGATTCATTTACCACATGGAATACAGTTAAATACCATGTTAAGTCATGCAGTTGCCTGCAGATAGAATTCTCATCGTCTCCGGAAAAACGTTCGGTCCACTTTTCTTTCAGTTCAATATACTTCTTAAGAGTTCTTTCTTCTTTTGTAGACACAAATATCCCTCATAAAAATCTAATTCAAGCCGCTGTTGGATAATACTTCAAAACCACGCTTTTTCAAGCTATAAATCAGCCGATTAGCCAAATGTCTGTGAGAAATAGGGTGAATTTTTTGAAATCTGCAGAACCTGCGTTCAAAGAAATACTCACCACGAAGCTCACGAAGTTACACGAAGTTTTTTTAAAATGCCTTTTCTTCGTGGTTCTCTGTGTCCTTCGTGTTAAAAATAAAATCTGCGTTAATCCGCGCAATCCGCGGATAAACTCTT
>CAYSTP010000082.1:0-9348 GCA_964434085.1 uncultured Pirellulales bacterium | reverse complement strand
GAGCACATTGCCAAACATCTTTCGCATCAATTTGAAATCACAGTTTTCTGTTCATCAAGCGTTTACGCGGATAGACAGCCCGAAATTTACGGATGCAAGTTAGCGTATCTTCCATTGAAAGCTAATGGATTCCAAAGCGTTATTTACGACACTATTTCAATTCTGAAATCTGTTAAGAAATTTGATAAAATTCTGATATTAGGGGCCTCCGGGGGCATTATTTTGCCATTATTAAAAAAATATAAGAAAAAATTTATTTTGAATTTCGGCGGTCTTGATTGGAAACGCTCAAAATGGGGCAATTTTGCAAAAGCTTACTTAAAATTATCGGAAGCTTTGACTGTAAGGAATTGCGGTATTTTAATTGCGGATAATGTTGGTATCCAAGAATACATCAAAGAAGAATATAAACGAGAAAGCGTCCTAATTGAATACGGCGGAGATCAGGTTTCCAAAGAGAATATAGATGAGAATGATATAAAGAAGCATCCATTTCTAAAACACAAATATGCCCTTAGTGTCGCCAGGGTACAGCCTGATAATAATATTGAGATGATTCTTGAAGTATTCAGCGAATATACATCCATGCCAATAGTATTTGTTGGGAATTGGAATGGAAACGCCTATGGTAACGAAGTGAAAAGAAAGTTTTCCAATAGTGGTAATGTTATTCCTTTGGACGCGATCTACGAACAAAAGGAATTAAACAAAATCAGGAGCAATTGCACTGTATACATACATGGACACTCAGCCGGCGGCACTAATCCCTCTCTTGTTGAAGCGATGAGTCTTGGGTTGCCAATTCTTTGTTATTCTTCAGGCTTCAATGAGAACACAACGGAGCATAAAGCCTTGTATTTCAAAGAAAAAAGGCAACTGCGTGAGTTACTCGAAACTACTAATACGGAACTGATGAAATTAGGAGGCGATATGCAATCGATTGCTGAGCGGAGATATAAATGGCAATTAATCGTACAAAAATATGCGGACTGCATTGATGGCTGACCGGTAAATCATTAATCCTTAAAAAGCGACAATAACACTTCTTAAGTTTAAAAAACACTTGAGGTAATAATGCTAAAAGGTGCGGTAATTGGTTTTGGAAGAATGGGGCTTACTCACTTTTCCATACTCAATCATCATCCGGATGTGAATTTTGCTGCGATCTGTGATTCATCCTCCTTTATGCTTAAAAATATCAATAAGTACACGAAACTGGAAACTTTCACTGATTTCATAGATATGTATGATAAGATCAAACCGGATTTCGTCATAATAGCCACCCCAACCTCACTGCATTATGACGCTGTTAAAGAAGCGGTTAAAAGAGGTTTACATGTTTTTGTGGAGAAACCTTTCGTTCTCAGCATCGCTCAGGGTGAGGAAATAATAGGAATGCTGAACGGCAATCGGCTCGTAAATCAGGTGGGATACGTTATCCGCTTTAATGAAGTTTTTGTTAAATTGAAACAATTAGTCAATGATGGGATTATTGGCAAGCCCATAACCTACAAGATGGAAATGAACGGCCCGACCGTATCAAAACCCGTAAAAAACGGCTGGCGAAGCAAAAAATCACAGGGTGGAGGCTGTCTGCATGATTTTGCTTCTCATAGTATCGATTTAATCAATTATCTTCTTGGAAAGCCTAGAAGAGTTACCGGGACAGTGTTGAAAAGTATCTACTCAAAGAATGTTGAAGACCAGATAACTTCAACATTTATTCATGACGGCAATCTTTCAGGTACACTCCTGGTAAACTGGAGCGACGTTTCATATCGAAAGCCGGCCTATAAGTTTGAGCTTCTGGGTGAAAAAGGGAAAATCATAGCAGACCTTCATGCTTTCAAGCTTTTCTTGAATTATGAACCGCAGGATAATCAATACTCAAAAGGCTGGAACAATTGCTATATCACGGATTTTGCCAAGCCGGTTCGATTCTATTTGAGAGGAAATGAATTTACCCGTCAGCTCGATTATTTTATCGATTCCGTTATGGACAGAGAAGACGGCAACATGTGTACGTTCAGTGATGCCTTAAATACCAACAGAATAATAGAGGAAATTATAAAAGATAATAAAAACAGGAATAATTAGTATGGATAGAATAATATTGGGGGACAATCAGTTTTTCGGCATCAATCATAAGTCGGAGGATAAGGCCCAGGAGCAATCTGAGAGGTTCAATGATATTAATGCCATAATAAAAGTAATCGACACTGCTTATGACTGCGGCATCCACGCCTTTATGTTCAATACACATGAAAAGGTCGCAGAGCTTTGCGACCATTTCAGAGCTAACCCGGAAAGATATTCCGATCTTAGATTATATCCTTCAATGCCTTATGCACATAAATACGCTAATGCAGTAGCAGAACTGGGTATGATAGGCGCGTTGAATCAGTTTATATTTGCCGACCGTTCTGTTAAGGATGCTTTGGGCACGGTGATAAAGGGAGGTATGACTCTTGTTAACCGAAATATGGTCGAAGCAATGAAGTTGCTTGTTGATGCAGAAATGCGTATGTTTCGAGATCTTAACGTAAGGGCTATTTTTCTTCAAAATATTGTTACCGACCTTCTGCTGGGTATCGGCGTTGAAGAAGTATTTATTGAGTTTTCAAATCACATAAAAGAAAAATATGGTGTAAATGCAGCTTTTAATTCAATGAACATGCCCAAACTTGTTGACTTCCTTCTGGATTGCGGCATAGAAAATCCTATCGTTTGTTCGTCGATTAACAAGGCCGGTTACTTAATGAATCCAGATGTAGAAACTTATGAAAAACTTATACAGACAAAACCCTTCAGGCCTATGGCGATGTCAATATTGGCTTCCGGTGCTGTTTCTCCGAGAGAGGCTGTTGAATATATAGCCAAGCAGAAAAATATTAAATCCATTGTCTTCGGCGCTTCATCAAAAAATCATATCGAAGAAACGAAAAAGATTATAGACGAATATGATAAAGTCGCCTAAGTTTTTCAAAAGACAAGAAAACTCAACACGAAAACAAGCCGTCAACGCCGAATTTCTCTCTGCTGCCGATGCTCCCAAATCCGCCGAGCCGCTTCTTACAAAGTAACAAACTGCGGTTCGTGGTTTTTTCTCTTTTTTTCGCACTTCTTTTATATCTGCAGTTCGGCTGATCGAGACGTCGCTTACCTTTCTTGACCGCTGTGCAAAGTTGTGCTCATCGGTCAACCTGCCAAACAGCCTCAGCCGCCTGCCGCACGATTCCATCGAACCGCCCATATTCATCCTTGCTTCGATTCTCATATCCTGTCCCGCTTCTCCGGTATTCACCGGCACATCCATCGTCATTAGATTGTCCTGATTTGTAACATACATCTTTAATCCGCTCTGGTACGGAAGCCTCTTCGAGCCCAAATCCTTCCCGGAGTTTCCTGTTAACTAAAGCATGTCCCCGTCTTCAAACCGCAGTTCTACCGGTTCATTGGGGAGACTCTAAGTCTGGCTGATTCTGAGCACCAAAGATTGCTAAAAAGAAGACATAAAAAAGTGCTGCTGGTCATGACTTCAGCACACGACCGGCAGCACTGTGCTTTTGAATCACAAAGTATAGAATTAAGGCGCGGCTGGGCTGCGAACTCCATCGGAACCACCGCCGCCACCGCCACCGGCAGCTACACCACCGGCTGTACCACCGGCTATTGCGCCGGCTTGCATAGAACTCAGGCCCATAATACCGGGAGCTACTGCTATCTTCATAGAACCGATAGGGCCGATATCCTTTGCCAGCGATGTGGCAATGGTGCCAAGCTGGGATGAACCGGCTATGTGCCCAAGTCCCTGCATTGCGACCATCCGGCCAGCCGGAATACACACGGACACTACCGGGTTGGGAGCGCCTTCACAGGCCAGTGCTGCACAAGTATCAGCTAATCCAATGACCCGCAAGGCATCACGGCGAACCCATCTGGGAAGGCTGGTGGGTTTGGTTACCTTCATATCCTTATTGGTCAGCCCGACCTTCCTGACAAGCTTTTCGAATTTCTTGCCAAGACCGGTGAAATCGACCGGTATAGCCGCACTGTCAGTCATATAAGTCGCCAGTTCATGTCTTACTCTTTCCTTGAATCCGTTGACATTCGTCGTGGCCTCAAAAACTGATATACTCATATAGATTTGCTCGACCGAAGGGTCGAAAAGGTATACCGAGTTGACTTTGCAGTTGACTTTGCCCGTCTTATCTTCTATGCCGGTCGTCTCGAAGGTAAAAGGCTCAGACAATGCTCTGACCGCTATCATATCTCCCAATACATCGGTCTTCAGGTCAACGGCTGTTACGGTCAATTTCAGTTCGGACGGCAAAGAGGCATCGAGGAAAGACAAATCAAAGGACTGCTTCCATGTCTTGCCAATGTTGGCCGCGGTTACATTCTCCAGAGATTGTGCGCAATGGTTATGAATTGTTTGAAAGAAGCTCAGATTGCCATTGCTTGTCACAATTTCCCTGTTGGCCCAATCAAGCACAAACGACACGCGACCAAAACCGAGTGAATCGGAACCTGCATCGGAACCCGCATCATCGGTCCAAATCGAGTACTGAACCTTGTTATCGGATAGCGGCTCCTTTCCCACCGTAAACAATGACTCAGTACGATTCTTAAACTGGCCCTTACCGCTGTACTCTATCGACGAAATCATCTTGTAGTGATACTTCCCTGTATCCTGCACTGCGACGGCAACCTGGGCAAATAACAACAGCACTATGCCCACTATGACCGCGGTCAATGCAGTTCTGGTCCATTGATGTTTCGCTCTCTTCTGCTTGTTCATAACTTTTTCCCCTAAATAACTACTGTTCCCATAAACAATTTCCCTACGCTTCTATTTATCCAAATACAATAACGCACAATTAAGCCCTATTTCGTCATATCCTGTGGACTGCTTAATCCTAAAAGTCCCACTTCGAGGTTTTAACCCGATATAAGGTATAAAACGCGAAAACCCACTTGTACTTATGTTTCGGCCGTATTTATGGTCCCATAAGTTTCGGCTTTGCAAATCGGGTTCCGCAGGCAGGTCGGGAATCCCCCGGAATCGAATTTGAAGTTTTTACATACTATTTACTGAACGCCGGGGCCTGCACAGGCTATAATTTACTCGGAAACAAGATGGCGGAAAAAAGCACTATTCTGATAGTTGAAGATGAGCCGAAAATAAGGTCTGCTCTGCGCGACTTTCTGGAGTTTAAGGGCTTTGCCGCTTTTGAAGCAACAGACGGTATCGAGGCTCAGAAGCAGGTTTCTCAGCGCAAAGTCGATTTGATTCTTCTCGATTTGATGCTGCCGGAGATTAGCGGTGAACAGCTCTGCAAACAATGGAGAAAGCAGGGATTGCAGACGCCGATAATAATGGTAACCGCGAAAGGACAAGAAAAGGAAAAAATAGCAGGACTGAACCTGGGAGCGGATGATTATATTACTAAGCCCTTCTCACTGGAAGAGCTGCTGGCGAGGATAGAGGCGGTGCTGCGAAGAACAGACCCCGCTAGAGCGGTAGGCACCGTGTTCAGATTCGGCGATTTAGATGTCGATGTTCCTGCGCTAAAAGTCAGACGCGGTCAAGAAGATACAGACATCAGCAAGCGGGAAGGCGAGATTATCCAGTTCTTCGCGGCGAACCCAAACCGGGTAGTCAGCAGAGAGGAACTCTACGAGAGAATCTGGCAAGACACAATGACAGATTTGGGCACCAGAACAATTGATATGCACATTGCCAAACTCCGCGCAAAAATCGAAAGGGACCTGTCAGAGCCGCAGATTATCAAAACAGTACGCGGAGCCGGCTACAAATACGAGGCCTGATTCAAGAACCACTGCGGGCAGGCAAAAACAATGTATAAGCGGCTAATCATTTTGTCATCGATTATAGTGCTGGCGATTGGCGGGCTTACCCTGCTGGGATATCATTCCATAAGTATATGGGCGGACGGCCTGGAGGGAGCCAGGCTGGCTGAGTTTGCGGAAGTCGCTGAACAGATTCGTGAAGACGTCAAGCTGAAGCTCGACAAATTCATGCAGCAGGAGCAGAACCGGCCTTATACAGACTATCAGTACTACTCTGTCCCGGAGATTCCGGCCAATACGCAGCAGCAGTTGTCGCTCGTGGTCTCACCGCTGGCGGGCAGGATTGAAAACGACCTTGCCTTCGGCAATTTCGAGATTGAGCCTGACGGCTCGCTTATTACCCCTTATTACTCACCAAACCAATCCGGGGCTGCTGGAGAGTTGGCCATAAAAGCACAGGCCCATATTGACAATGTTAGGAGCAATCTGCTGCCTAAACTGGGCACAGACACAATCACATCAATAGAGACGTGGCGAAAATTAACGCCTCCCCCGCCGGTCATAGAAGAAGAAACTGATAAGAAAGAAGTGCCTTCTTCACCATCGGATAAACTGCAACTCGAGGCTAAAGACGCGAAATCCAGACGGGCAAAATACGATATAGAAAGTCTACAGCAGCAACAGCAGCAGGTGCAGGTAATAGAACAACAGCGACAAGTAGCTGTCTCTAATGTCGTTTACAGAACCTCCGTTGACCAACGACAAGCCGGTGACAGTTCGTCCTTATCAGAAGATTATAAACAAGCCGAAGATAAACTACTTCGGGCATCCGCCTCTGGCGGAGCACAAACCAATGAGCCGTTATCAACCAGATATACCGGTACAGAAAATTCAGGTTTAGTCCAGGCAGACCAACTTGCAGAGAAAGAACAATTAGAAGGGCTGGATTTGAATAGGAACCGGCAGCGGTCAGGTGTAATTGATGAATCCGGAGCAATCAGGGGCATACCACCACGGAAAGATACCGTTCAGATTCGGATTGAACCTTTTGCACCGATAGTAGTACCAGGCGGCGGCGAAGATTCAATGTTTGCAGGCCAGGTTTTCTTGCTCAGGCATGTTCAGATTGAAAATGACCACTTGTTGCAGGGTTTTCAACTGAATGAGAAACGTCTGATTGAAGAAATACACGATTCAGCAAGCAGGTTTGTCCGCGAAGGTATGGATTTCTGCTTAGGCAAGGCAGAACAGCCGAATGCAGCGTATTCTGCAATTCTGGATTTTGGTTTCGGTGCGGTGACGCTGAACCTGATGGAAATCGACCCCGGCTGGATAACTTCGCAGATAACAAAGCTGCAGGCCTGGTACTTCAGTATCGTAACAGCCGTTTTCATTGCAATGGGGCTGGTTATCTTCAGCTTGTGGCGGGCTATGCGTGCGCAGGTTAAGTTCGCTGAACAAAAAGATGATTTCATATCTGCGGTATCACACGAGCTGCGCACGCCCCTGACGTCAATCCGTATGTACGCCGAGATGCTCGAGAAGGATTGGGTCAAGTCAAAAGACAAGGCTCAGGAATACTACAAGGGGATGCGGCAGGAAAGCGAACGACTGAGCCGGCTGATTGAGAATGTCCTGGACTTCTCACGGATACAAAAGGGTCGGAAAAAATACTCCTTTGTACTCGGCAACCTTAACGAGTGTGTTACAAATGTGGTCGAAGTAATACGTTCGTATGCCGCAGAAGCCGGCTTTGCCATTAAACTCGAGCTCGGAAAGATTGAGCCGCTGACGTTCGATGCGGATGCTGTAACGCAGATAGTAGTAAACCTCCTGGACAATGCCGTTAAGTACGCCCGTAACGCTGAAGACAAGACGATTACGGTCCGTACACAAAGCCAGGGACGATTTGTAGTAATTGAGGTCGAGGACCACGGCCCGGGCGTGCCGCACAAACAGCGAGACAAGGTCTTCGATGTGTTTTATCGCTGCGAGGCGGAAGCAACCCGTCAAACCAAAGGAACAGGACTGGGACTTGCCTTAGTCAGCAAATTTGCTCAGGCCCACAACGGCTTTGTTCAAATTCTAACAGCCAAGCCACACGGTGCGATATTCCGTGTGGGTCTGGCTGTCCAACCTTAAAAGTCACTAATTCAAATCACTGTGCATTTTCGCCAAACAGCGTCACTGCGCGCGGGGGGACATCACCTAAGTTCTGGAGTTTTTACATACTATTTACAAAACAACGGGAGTGTTATGGCTTATACTATAAACAGTGAACAACTTCAATAATGTGGTCTCAATTAGGGAGAATAAAAATGATGTCACGTCAAAAAAACTATCTGGTCATTCTTTTGGTGACGATATTTGCACCCATAGCCTGTAGTCAGCTTCGTCATGTCGGCGTCAGAGAAGTAACGGACAACGTCATCATACCACAGAGCAGACGAACGGCGTTTGCACCTCGGCACCTAAATGCGATAGAGGTTATAAAAGTCAATGTGCTCGTGGATATCCTGCACAGTGCAGCGACAACAACAGTTGAGATAGAGCTGAGGAACAACACACATCAAAGGCAGGAAGCCGAGCTGATTTTTCCCGTGCCGGACGAAGCCGTAGCCAAGGGCTTTGCCTATGACGGCCCGGGCGGAGAAATTACGGCAGAGGTTCTGGCCAAGGACCAGGCCAGGCAGATTTATGAACAATTAGTGGCAAAGATTCGGGACCCTGCATTAGTAGAGTTCATCGGATATAACCTGATTCGCTCGAGTGTCTTTCCCATCGAGGCTCGAAGTACACAAAAGGTTCGCCTGACTTATGAACACCTGCTGGAAGTGAACGGTAACAGGATTGACTATACCTTGGTGCGTACCGAATCACTGTCATACGAAGTTCCGTGGGACATTACGGTCAACATCAAGGCCAAGGCGCCCATATCAACGGTTTACTCGGCCAGTCATAAACTTACATTAGACAGAAAAAGCGATAAAGAAGTATCCGTAAGAATCCAGGAGCAATCCAGAAAAGAACCGGGTTCCTTCAGACTCAGCTACCTTCTGCAGGAAAACGGCGTAACTGCTTCGATGTTCGCTTACCCGGAAGATAAAACTGGGGGCGGCTACTTCCTTATATTAGCGGGATTGAGCCCGGATAAAACGAACTCTGAGAAGTCATCAATACAGCGTGAGCTTACACTTGTAATCGACCGCTCGGGCAGTATGCGAAACGAGAAAATTCAGCAGGTCAAGGAGGCCGCTTTGCAGATTATCGCCGGACTCAACAACGGCGAAGCCTTTAATGTCCTTGCATACAGCGACTCGGTTGACTGGTTCTCAGTTAAGCCTGTTTTGAAAACCGCAGAAACCGAGGAGGCTGCAAGAAAATACATTGAAGGCATAACGGCTAATGGGGGGACTAATTTGCACGAGGCGCTGCGCATTGCGCTGGAACAAAAACCGACAAACAGCGATATGCTGCCAATCGTTTTGTTCATGACGGACGGGCTGCCTACGGTTGGACAGACTTCCGAAGTCT
>CAYSTP010000081.1:0-9396 GCA_964434085.1 uncultured Pirellulales bacterium | reverse complement strand
AGAACACAGAGGTCACAGAGACGAAAAAGATTAAGGATGCTCGATACTTGATACTGGACTCGCCTGCGGCGAGCAGGGGTGTAAAGAGAAGTGAAGTTTCAGGTTTTCAAAGACGGTAAGGCGGTAGATAATTTCGACGTGACCGGCGCGTATCTTTTCGGCACGGATGGAATCGCCGTCCGCAAGGCGGAGATAGAATTTACCGACGGCTGTATCAGGTGCATCAGGAATAACCTCGATACGGCCGGTATGGTCCTGCTCTGGCCGGTCGAAGGTTTCGGAAAGGTCTTGCTGCCGACGACCTGTCTGCCTGGACGTGAACGGCCTTATTGTCTCAATGTCGAGCTTGTGCGCGGCAAGCTCATGCAGATAGTCAACAAGTGTGAAGACTGGGCCTACTTCGGCAAGGACGGCCTGGGACAGAAATTTGAAGAAGCGAGAGGGCTATTCATAAAGGCGCTTAACAATATTTCGGATATGCCGCTGGCCTCGAAGCTGGCGGACCAGGCCTTGAAGAAGGCTGTTATTTTTGCCGACCAGCTTGCCGCCAGACAGGCTGACGCCATGTTCAAAGTCCGTGCAAAGAATCGCGGCTTCGGCAAGGGGTGTCTGGGAGTTAATGTTGACCCGCAAAACATTACAAATCAGCAATACATCGACGGCCTCTGCGACCTGGTCAGTTACGTGACTGTGCCGATAGACTGGGCGAAGATTGAGAAGAACAAGGGCGAATACGATTTCTCCGAAGTGGACAAATGCGTTCTTGCTCTCGGCAAGAAGCATCTCGCTGTCGGAGCAGGACCGCTACTGCGTTTTGACGAGGCATGCCTTCCTAAGTGGCTTTTGGTGCAGAAGTATCCATTTGAGAAGATTCGCGAAAGCGCCTACCGCTTTGTCTGCGAAGCCGTCGTCAGATATGCCAATCGGATTCGCACGTGGTCGGTCGTCAGCGGGCTTAACTGCCACAACCACTTCGGCTTCAGCTTCGAGGAGGTTCTCGAGCTGACCCGCGCGGCTAACATGGCCGTGAAGTCTGTTGACGCCGGAATACGCAAGATAATCGAGGTCGAGAATCCGTGGGGCCAGTACTACGCATCCGTACCCGGCAGCATACCTCCGCTGGTCTATATGGATATGGTCGTGCAGAGCGGAATCAATTTCGACGCATTCGGCCTGAGAATGGATTTGGGTGAAAACAACTTAGGCACGCATACCCGTGACATGATGCAGATTTCAGCGATGCTGGACTATCTGGCGCCGACTGCAAAGTCGTTTTATATTGGAGATGTAGCTGTCCCGGCCAACAGTCCCGCTGATAGCGGCAGTAACACCGGTGACCAGGAGCGGTGGACCGCCTCCAGGCAGGCCCAATGGCTTGAGCAGTTTTACAAGATTGTCCTTAGTAAGCCTTTTGTCGAGTCGGTAATTTATTCCAATCTGGCGGACTCTCCCGACGCTCAAAAAAGACAAACGGGACTTTTGACAAAGGACTTTCAGCCCAAAAAGGCCTTCGAAAGTCTTAAGAAGCTTAGAGACCTTATACTGGCTTAATGAATCTTGATGGAACGAATCAAATGCAGGGCCAAATGATTACCGAGCGCACTGCCATAAGGCGTCCCACGGAGGATGCCGAACACGACACAATAGAGAGTCTTTCATACCTGCTGGCCTGTGTCGCAGCCCTTGCTCTTGCGATGTTCTTTTCGTTTGGCGTCCTCAAAAAGGCCGGCGAGGTTTCCGTTGTGCAACTGCAAACGCGGATAAATCCGAACGATGCGCCCGCCGCCAGCCTGGTTCGCCTGCCGCAGATAGGCGTGACCAGGGCCGAGAAAATAATAGCCTATCGACAGGCCGATACCGGCGACGAACCGGTTTTTACATGCCCTGATGATTTGCAAAAGGTAAAAGGCATCGGACGGGCGATTGCCGAACAATTGACCGATTACCTGAGTTTTGAATGAAATAAAATTGAAACCACAAATGAACACGAATAAACACGAAATTTATAGAAGAAAAGTTAGAACCATCAATTAACAAATTAACCAGCTAACTAAATTTGCAAAAGCATGGACGAGTGGGAAATAACCAAGCCGCTGGGACAATGCTGCGGGACCGGCAGGCAAATCGCACCGGGCGAAGAGTATTTTGCGGCGCTCGTCGAGACCGAAGGGGGTCTTGAGCGAAGAGACTTTTGCGACGAATACTGGCGGAGCAATACACCGGAAGTCTATTGCTACTGGAGGACTAGGCTTGCCGACCCTGAGCAAAAAAAGCATTTATTCGTCGATGACGAGATGCTCATGGCCTTTTTCGAAAGACTTGAACAGGACAGCGAACAGGAGAAAATAAACTTCAGATTCGTTATTATGCTCGTGCTGATGCGCAAAAGAAAACTTAAATATGATTCTACTATGTTCCGCGACGGTGCGGAAGTCTGGAAGCTAAGAGTCGTCGGCACCGACCAGTTCGTCGAAGTTATAAATCCGCATCTCGACGAGCAGCAAATACAGGAACTTTCCTTTCAGATAGGTGAAATTCTCAGGGTGGAACTATAATGAAATATCGAAACAGCTTTTCTTCGGGATTGCTTTTGCTTTATTTTTCTGTTTCTGTCGTACTGATTGGCTGCGCACCTGAAAAGAGCGAACCTGTCAGGCAATGTCCCGGCAAGAGCTCGACACAGCAGGCCCTTACCGCCCTTCAAACCTCGGCATCACAGTTGCGGTCCTTCGTCGCTTATGGCGACGGGCGCGTATCTTTCTACGAAGAAAAAAAGGACGAGCCCCGCAACGAAAGGATACCTACTATAAAGCTCTGGTTTGACCCGCCCGGGAATATGCGGTTCTGGGGCGAAGTCGCTTTTAATCCGAGGGGACTCGACGTCGGTTCCAACGAGCGCGAATTCTGGCTGGCTGCAAAGCCCAGGGAAATCGGCAATGTTTATATCTGGGGCCTGTGGTCCCAGCAGACCGAACAGGCCGATATGCTGCTCAGCCCGAAGGTCCTGCGTCAGGCCCTTGGTGTTATCGAGACAGAAGAGGATAAGCTCTGGTCTTTTTCGCCCAACCAGTCGGGCGATGTGCTTACCCTGTATGATGAGCAAGGCCGCATCGTCAGGCGGGTATATATCGATAATTGCCGGTATCGTATCAGCGGCATCGAATATTTCGACAAAAACCAGGAACTAACGGCTACGCTGCGACTGGACGACTATCGGAATCTGGACGAGATGTTCGTACCGGCCGCAATAAAGATTATAAACCATAATGTTGACGGTACCGCCGATACGTTCGAGATTAGATTGAAGTCGATTAAGCCTGCGGATAGAATAAAGGCCGCTATTTTCGAAAGACCGGATACCAAGGGATTCGAAGAGGTTCGGCAGATTATAAAAGGCCGGGCCATTAAGCACACCCAGCCTAATTAGGAGACGGCAATTTGGCACGAGCAAAGTTGAAAGATGCGATTAGCAGCAGCCTCGTTATACTCGACGGTGCGATGGGGACACAGCTCTTTGCCCGCGGCGTCGAGGCCGGTGTATGCAACGACTATCTTAATATTCGCTCGCCCGAGCTGGTTAAGGCCGTGCACGCCGACTACATTAAGGCAGGCAGCGACGCTATACTGACCAACACGTTCGGGGCCAATAAGTTTGCTCTGACACGGCATGGCCACGGCCGGCAGGTAGAGCAAATCAACGCCGCGGCTGCGAAGCTTGCGCGCAAGGTTGCCGGAGATGACCATTACGTGCTGGGTGATATCGGTCCGACCGGAGATTTCCTCGAACCTTTGGGTCAACTAAAGCCAAAAGAAGTCAAAGAAGCCTTTTCTGTTCAGGCCAAGACACTCGTCGATGCCGGCGTTGACGCGATGATTGTCGAGAGTATGACCGCCCTGGATGAAATCAAGCTGGCCGTTGAAGCTGCAAAAGATGCCGCAGGTGAGTTGCCTGTTTTTGCTTCGATGTCATTTGAAACGGCAGGTAGTGATTTCAAAACGATGATGGGTGTAGATGTCAAATCGTTTGTATCAGCGGTTGTTGGGCTGGGTGTCGATGCCGTAGGTTTCAATTGCGGTAAGATGTCGCTTGACAGTTACGTGGGCTTGGCCGGTCTGTTTGCGGTCCAGCTCAAGTCGATGGATTCTGATGTTAAACTGTTGGCCGAGCCGAACGCCGGGATTCCCGAAATCATCGACGGCAAAACTGTCTATAAAGTAACTCCGCAGAAATTCGCTGCGGCTGTGGCAAAAATCCGCGACGCCGGCTTTACCATTCTCGGCGGCTGTTGCGGAACGGGCCCGAGGTACATCAAGGCCATAACCCGAATCCTCCGCAAATAGTTCCCATCGAACCGGAACCGCGGCCCAAATAAGTGGTGACAGACTTTAACGGTTCCGTTAAAATGCGGTTTCCAGAAGAGAACGGCTCAGGAGCGCGGCGAAATGATACCAGTCGATACGTGGAAACCAATAAGTGCAGACATCGAGTTGCTTAATCGATGCAAGGATGCCATCAGGCAGGTGGTTCCCGATGCCGACGTAATCTTGTATGGCTCTCGTGCCCGCGGCGACGCTGACGAGTATTCCGACTACGATATTCTTGTGATCACCAGCGGCCCTGCGGATATACCAGTTCATAAAAAAATGATAGAAAGCATATACCCTCTTGAACTTGACACCGGTGCGGTTTTGACTTTGGCTATTTACAACAGACAGCAGTGGGATACGCCTCTTTATCGCGCTATGCCATTCCACGAAAATATCGATCGCGATGGGGTGATATTATGACAAAAGAAAAACGGGCATTGATTGAATATCGGATGGAACGGGCGCGCGAATCACTCGATGATGCGAGGATAATGTTCGATGCCAGTCGAATTAACGCCTACGTGAACCGGCTGTATTACGCCTGCTTTTATGCTGTCTCGGCGTTGCTGCTCACACGAGGTTTATCAACAAGCAAGCACGGCTATTTACGCTCATTGTTACACCGTGAGTTTGTTAAAACAGGTTTGATACCGAAGGATTTGGGCACACATTTTGACTTGTTATTTGATAATCGACATAAAGGCGATTATGAAGATTTTGTTCACTTCGAGGCCGAACAAGTCGCCGGGTGGTTAAAACCAACTGAGGAATTTGTTGACCATATCGACCGGCTGATAAAGGCGATTAAATAGGATAATGTTATAGTTTTCCTTGCACTGCTTTTTGAATAGCGGCTGCGATGGCTGAATCATCACCAAGGGAAACATGTCGCTCTTTATGCTCATCGATAGCGTATTCCAACGGCGTTCCACGCAATACTGTTTGCTTTACAAGCAGTTTCTTGCTTGGGAGAAGATATATTCTTGCTCCATATTTTGGACACTTAGATTTTGTGGTACTCATGATTTTTCTCCTAAGACTTTGACGATTTGGTCGATGGTTTTTTGTGTTGCACCCTGGTTTTTTCGGATGACTTCCTGGCCGTTGTGGGCGATATTTTTTCTGAATTGGGAGTCGGCGAGGCACTTCTGCATTATCTGTAATAACTGTTCATCATCTTTAACCATAATAGCACCGTTGCCTTCAAGCAGGGCGTTGACGGTCTGTTGGAAATTAAAGGCGTACGGGCCGAAAATGGTGCACCTGCCGAGCGCCGCAGCCTCTATCATATCCGAGCCGCCCATCGGCACAAGCGACCTGCCAACAAAAATGACAGTCGCAAGCGAATAAAACTTTCGCAAATCCCCCATAGTATCACCGAGGATAACTGATTGGATGCTCGATGCTGGATGCTCGATACTTGATTTATCTGCGGTTTTGTCTTTAATCCGGCTGTATTGAATCAGGTCGAAGCCGTTGTCCTTAATCAGGGCCGCAACCTCATCGAAGCGTTCAGGTTTTCGCGGGATTATCGCCAGGCGGAGGTCTTCAAATTCCTTGTGTTTTTTGAGCTTCTTATATACATCCAGTATAATTGCTTCCTCGTTGTTTCCCGTTCCGCCTGCTACCCATAAAGGAATTTTGAATTTTCTGAAAAGCTGAGATGTTAGAATATCCGCGCCTTCGACTTTATCGGTGATTTGGGCGGTGTCATATTTCAGCGAACCGGTTACTATTACTTTGTCGGCACTGCAGCCGAGCCGCCTGAACCTTTCGGCGTACTGCTCGGTCTGAGCCAGGATGCAGCTTACCTTTTCGAACATTTTTTTGACGAAAGGTTTGACTTTCATATACCGGCTCATACTCCGCTCGGTGACCCTGCCGTTAGCAACGACGACCGGCACGTTGAGCTCTGCCGCCGTTTGCGCGAAATTCGGCCAGACTTCGAGTTCCATCAGGATACAAATCGCCGGCCTGATGACCGAAAAGGCCCGCCGCATTATCCACGAAAAATCCAATGGGAAGTAACAAACCTGAAACTGTGAGCCGTAAAGTGCATTTGCCCTTGCAAAACCTGTGTCGGTCGTTGTGGTAATCAGTATTTCATACTGGCTGAACTTTTTTGACAATTGCTCCACGATGGTTAGCGTCGCATTGACCTCACCGACACTGACTGCGTGGAGCCAGATGCACTTCTTCTGCGGGTACTTTCTGGTTATTTTCCCAAATCGATGTCCCCACCCTATGCGGTATCGTCCATATCGCAGCCGCCGATAAATCAGCACAGGGCTGTACCCTGCCGCGACCAGAACGTAAATCAAATCCATTAAATACTTCATCGGCGCTACCTGCATATTAGAAGAGCTTAAATGATATGACGATGCTAAGGTGGTGTCAATTGTGCAGGGGCTTAATTTACTGTGCGATATTTGCGCCAAACTCTGCGTAATCGACCATGTCAACAATATGGTCCAGGTCCATATCAGCACCGCGGCAGTTGAAGCTCAACCAGTCACAACTGTTTAGCCATTCTGACGCAATTATCTCCAGGTCACGCAAATCCACAGACCAGTCCCGGTTGATGTCACCTGTGGCGAAGGGCGGCTCGGGATTATCCGGCGGCAGAGTGTACTCCGTTTTGACGTCAAAACTCAAAATTCCCTCTCTCATGTCTATTACAATTCTATTGAAGGGTGTATCGCTGAGATCCCACGTCGTTAAATTCATCGACGGACAGAGAAAGTTGCTGCCAAACACTCCGTCGAGGATTATCTCCTGCCCTGTCTCGTCAATAATACCAATATCGTGGACGCAAATCCGCGCATTCTGAAACACGATGTCATAACCGTTCAGCGTTGGTACAGAAAGACTGTCGATTTCAAAACCAGGCAGCTCTACTTGGCCTCCAATTCCGCCTATCGGAACCGTAAAATCCACCGGGACAAGTGGGTCACCGTTTTCATCCATTAACCCCAGGCTCTGGGCCTGTTCGTAGGAGCAAAGGCTAATCATCCCGCCGGTGTCCAATAACCAATCACCTGTACTGGAGCTGCCGTTGTACTGGGCCCTGATACCCATTATCAGCGGGTTGTAAGCCAACACCGGCAGCGGTGGAATGTTGCCCGGATTTTCCGGCGTGATGTATTTTTCAAAGCGCAGTGCAACGTTAATATCCACCGGCGGTATCGCCGGGTCGTTTGATTCTTTGATGTCGGCGATGAAATAGTCTTCCAGCGTGCTCAGTTTGGTGGGGTCGAGGACGACGACCTTCCCCGCCATGGCCGGCATTCCTATAATGTCGAGTGGTTCCATCGGCCATTCGGCGTACTCTTGGCTGACCTGGAATCGCCACTGCGGATTGAGAAGATAACGGCTGGGGTCATAGGGGTAGAGGTCGTCGTATGCGACAGTCCCCAAGTACAGCGGTTCGCTGACATCGAAATAGTCCTGCCCCCCGACGCCGACGTCAACGTACTGTGCGCCGTTCTCGAGCGATATTCCAAGGGCCTCGACCGTTTCGCGCGACAGTAACAGTCCTGAGGCGCCCGTATCCAGGAACGCCCAGTTCAGTTCGAACTGACCTTCGTATTCCAGCGGCGGGCCGTTTGCGTCCCGCTTCAACAAGAACAAAATCCTGGGTAAATCCAGAGCCGCCTCGTAAACACCTTCGAATACAAGGTCGCTGCACTCGGCGGTTCCGCACCAGATAACGGCTGTTACCGCCATGACAAATATGCTCTTATTAGCCCCAAGCCGCCCCATACGCTGCACTTGTACAAAAATTCCTTGTTTATTTCATTCTACCAGAATTTCGCCCGGATTGTTTGGCAAAAATAAATTAATAATCGCGAATGCGCCTAAATCCATCCACACACTTGACCTACGAGATAGTTTTAGTAATACTAAAGGCGCCTTTTCAGTCCCCGTAGCTCAATGGACAGAGCGTTGGCCTCCGGAGCCAAAGGTTGTAGGTTCGACTCCTATCGGGGACGTTTAGCGTTACACTAAGTCCGGGACAATCTTCGCGGAAGGTTTGCTATTTTCCAATGACGAGGATTTAGAGCTACCAGGAACCCCAGCCGACAGGATAGGCAACAGAATCAGTACTGATATAGACTCGGGTCTTTTTTGCCCAATCCAGTGCCGCACCGCTTAATTTTTTGTTTCCACAATTAAGATATGCTGTAGCAATGATTCTGTCACCTTTTGCGTTGAGGGTATCAATAAGTTCTTTTGTAATTTCTTCTTTGCCAAGAGCGATGAAAGCATATAGTGCATTCTTAACGCTTCTGTCTTCATCAGACTTTAAATCGTTCAGCAATACCTGTTTTGTTCGGTCCCAGCTCTGTCTGAGCGTATTTCCATTTCTTTTAGCGACGAGAAAGTGCACTGTCTGGTCAATAGACTGGGGCGACCAGCCGAGTTCCTCCAAAGCATCTGTCGCCTCTTGAGCGGTATCCCAATGCTGTAGCTCTCCAACCAAAGCTGGAATAGCTCTTTTGTCCCCTATCTGGCCCAAGGCTTTGATTACTTCTATTCGAAGACGAATGTCCTGAGTTATACCTGTAGGGATGAATGGCTTCGCTGAAGAACTTGTTATCTCGCCAAGGTCTTCTGGTATGCCGCGTCGTGTATCACGGCCCTCATATTCCAATACAGCAACAAGAGAATTGACTGCACGGCCGTCTCTGAGCCTACCTAAAGCTTTTGCTGCTTCTATTCGGACTTCCCAATTATTTTCCCACAGCGCATACATTAGCGGGTCCAGGGCAGGATTGCTTATCTTGCCTAAGATTTCTGCTGCTGCTTCCCTGATATAGCTATTCCTGTCTTGTAATGCAGAAATTAACTGTTCCATGGCATGAATACCACCTATCTTAACCAGTGCTTCTGTTGCTGCCTGGCGAACGTCCGGGTCTATATCCTTCAATAGAACAATGAGCGGTTTTACCGCCTCGCTGTGTCCTATATTGCCTAATGTTTCAGCCGCTTCTTTTCGGATATCGCTGTTATTGTTTTCCAGCGCGA
>CAYSTP010000080.1:0-9427 GCA_964434085.1 uncultured Pirellulales bacterium | reverse complement strand
GAGTCAACCCGGGTCGAGTTGCCTGGATACACGACGCTAATGCTGCTACCTGGCCGGGTTCATTGATGAGTTATGATTGGCAAACGCCCCCGTCGCCGTACTGGCACGAGGATGTTTGTACCGACCCGGATGTTGTCGCTGAAATGATGTCAAAGGCGCTTCGGGCACTGACGGGCAAGAGCAGTGACGAAGCGGCATGGGACGCAATATTCAAAAACTTCAATCAGCAAATGGGCAGAGGCTACGTCGGGTACACGCCGGGTGAAAAAATCGCGATTAAAATCAACTGGGTTTTGATGGTTGGTAAGAATAACGGCACTAAAGACCTCACAAATTACGACCAAATTGATAATTCCCCGCAGCTTGCGATAGCTCTCCTTAGACAGCTAATCGATAATGCAGGAGTCAACCCCGGTGATATAAGTATAGGTGACCCTCAGAATTGTATGGCTGATTACTGGTACGATATGGTCTATGCACAGTGCCCGGGCGTCGTTTATTTGTGCAAAAAAGGGGGCAGCCAGGACGGCAGAACGCCGGTCGATGAAGACACCTCTGCGCCACTCGACTGGAGCGACCCCTGTTCTGCACATTGGACCGGAGTTACGAAGCAGGATCATATCCCGGACTACTTTGCACAATCCGATTACTTTATAAATTTCCCGATTCTCAAAAGCCATAATAGTGCCGGAATAACAGTCTCAGGCAAGAATCACTACGGCTCTTTAATGAGAGCTCCGAACGCCTCCGGCTACTACAATATGCATAACACCAGGCCGTATAACTCTGACGGTTCTCCGTATTCCAGACCGGGGATGGGATACTACAGGGCTAACGTTGACCTGATGGGGCACCCGAAACTCGGCGGCAAGACGCTGCTGGTTTTGATTGACGGACTTTATAGCGGCCGAAGCTGGGATTCACATCCGATACGATGGAACATGGCGCCGTTCAACGGCGACTGGCCGAGCAGTATTTTCCTGTCGCAGGACCAGGTCGCTGCCGATTCGGTAGCGTTCGATTTTATGGACAACGAATGGACCGCCAGCCCTCCCAGCAATCCAAATATGAATGGATATCCGCAATATTCCGGAACGGACGATTATCTGCACGAGGCGGCGCTGATTCCCAATCCGCCGTCGGGAACTAACTACGACCCCAATAATGACGGAGGGCTGACGAAAAGCCTGGGTGTTCACGAGCACTGGAACAATGCAACCGACAAGCAATACAGCAGAAACCTCGACCCGGCTAACGGAACAGGTATCGAACTGGTGACCGAGCCGGGGCTTGTCGGAGATTTGTATAGAGATGGCGTTGTGGACTTCAAAGACTTTGCGAAGTTCGCTGCCGCGTGGTACAGTGAGCCTGGTGACGACAACTGGGACGCAGCCTGTGATTTGTATATTTCGGGCTTTAACGTTATTGACGAATACGACCTCGCCGAGTTGTGCGAGAACTGGCTTCAGTAAGCAAACCTATTATTACGATTCGTAAAAGAGATGGCGGGCGGCCGGCGGTAGCCGCCCGCTTTTATATGAATCACCCTCCTGCCCGCCGCCCCGACTCGCGTTGCCAGACGCGAGGGTGTGCCGGGTGCTTGTGTGTTTCTCGGCCAAGGTCTATCGAAGCGCTGTTGGCTTATCGTTAGCTAATGGTTAGTTCTGAGTAAATTTGACGAGTTGCAGGTCCGGGAAAATCGTCGAGTACGCACCTGAAACATCACTAGCGGTGCAAAAACGGCATTTATGTAATCTGCGGGACGAAAAAGGACGAAGAATACCTGTGTTTTTAGATTTTTTGAATAGTGCCCGGCGGGGCGACCTGCCGGCCTGAGATTTGCAGGAGACTAATATGTCGCCAGTAACATCACGGTCAAAAACAATGAAAATCACACAAATCAGGCAGAAGGCCAAGGACCTTGGTATCGAGCCGGACCAGATGAAAAAGACTGAGCTTATTCACGCCATACAACGGGCTGAAGGCTATAATCCCTGCTATGGGACAGTCCAGGGCTGGTGCCAATACGAAGACTGCTGCTTCAGAGGCGATTGCCTGAAATAAGTTCTTCGTGATTGCATCTCAAAACGAAGTGCTTACACCTTTCGGTCGGCTCAGTCTTATACACTGGTACGAACTATCTTGGCGCCGACGGGATTCAGTCTCTGTTCTATTCGCTCATACCCCCTGTCGATGTGATAGACACGATTTATAATGGTAGTCCCTTCGGCAGCCAGGGCAGCGAGCACAAGCGCTGCAGAAGCCCTTAAATCCGAGGCCATAACGGGAGCGGCTTTTAGTCTTTCGACCCCTGAGACAATGACGGTCGAACCTTCCTTTCGCAAATCGGCAGCCATTCGGCTCAGCTCGGCGACGTGCATAAAGCGGTCGGGAAAGACCTTTTCAATAACCACGCTGTTTCCCTGGGCCAGTGACAATAATGCCATAAACTGGGCCTGGAGGTCGGTTGGAAAACCCGGGTACGGCTGAGTCGTAATTTGAGCGGTTCGAACGGGTTCTGTGCGGACGACTACACAACCGTTATTATTTTTATCAACGGTGACGCCGATATTGCGAAGGATATCGACTACAGCCATTAGGTCATCGAGCCTGCAGTTTTGGATATGGAGTTTTCCTGCTGTTATCGCGGCGGCGGCCATGAACGTTCCGGCTTCGATTCGGTCCGGTATCACGGAGTATTCGACGGGCTTTAGCTGCCTGACACCTTTTATCACTAATCGCGGGGAACCTGTGCCCTTGATTTTTGCACCCATTTTTCGCAGGCAGTTTGCCAAATCCGTCACCTCCGGCTCACAGGCTGCCGATTCGATAACGGTTATGCCTCTGGCGAGGGTCGCAGCCATAAGTATATTTGCCGTGCCCAGGACGGTAGAGCCGAAAGGCCCGCCCAGGAAGATTTCCTTTCCCACGAGTCCTTTGGGGGCTTCGGCCACGATGTAGCCGTTGTCGATTCGGACTTGAGCGCCAAGTTCTCTTAGTCCCCGCAGGTGGATATCAACGGGCCTGTAGCCGATGGCGCAGCCGCCGGGCATCGAGACCATCGCCTTGCCGCATCGCGCCAATAAAGGTCCGAGAACGCAGATACTTGCCCGCATCTTTCGGACAATCTCGTAATCGCCGACGGGATTATCGACAACCGTCGAATCTATCGAAACGTCACCGTTACCGTCGCGGGCAACCTTACATCCCAGGGCGGTCAGCAGCTCGGTGCAGACCGTGATGTCCGAAAGATTCGGGACATTCTTTATTGTGGAGCGGCCGGGGGCGAGAATCGCCGCGGCCATTATGGGTAAAGATGCGTTCTTTGAGCCGTTTACTATTACCGTTCCCTCAAGCCGGGCCGGGCCGGTTATCTCAAAAACGTCCATTGTCTATTTTCCTTGAAAACGCCGTAAGCTTTTGACATACTCGGCTTGAAGAGAGCTCGCCGAAGTCCGCGGTGCACAAAAACCAATGAAACTAATTTAATACAACCAAGGCCGATATAAAAGGAAAAGTTCTCAGGCCATTATACTTTGAGAGTTTTTAGGTATGCTCAAAGAATTTGTCGACAATTTCGACGTTTCTGTCCTGCTGCCCATATTGGGCCTATGCCTGTTTGGGTATTGGTTGATGAAGACCTCGCTTGGCCGCAGGGCCCTTGTCGATTCGGCGCCCAGAAGAAACATGATGCCGCCGGCTTTACCACTGGGTTTCTTTTTGCTCTGGTGTCTGACTGTGTACGCCGCAGGGACTATCGTCAATTCGTTAATCACCACATTGGCCGAGCACATGCAGGTGCTCGTACAAACTATTGTACAAGCTATAATCAATGTAACCTTTACGGTCGGCGCGTTGATACTTGTCAGAAACTACTTCGCCCGTCGGCTAAAAGGTTTCGGGATGGATTTCAAGAAGGCGCCAAGGGATTTCTTCTGTGCTTTTGTGTATTTGTTCGCCGGCTGGCCGGTGGTTCTTGCCGCGCTGCAGGCCACCTTCCTGGTCGGCAGGATGATATATGGCGGCGATTACCAAATCGAGCGGCACGAGGAGCTTGAGCTGATTCAAACCTATACACAGGTATCGATTCAGGCAGCAATCCTTATAAGCGGGGCAATTATTACGCCGTTTTTTGAAGAGGTTTTTTTTCGCGGGCTTATCCAATCGACGATTCGGTCATACACGATAAGGCCGTGGCTGGCCATAGGTGTGACTTCCGCCTTCTTTGCCATGTTTCATCCGCCGGCACATCGGCCTGCCGTTTTTGTCTTGGGTATGCTGCTCGGTTACGCTTATGAGAAAAGCGGGTCGCTGTTTCGGCCGATGTTCATCCACGCCTTGTTCAACGGTCTGACGATAATAATCGCGATGAGCCGGAGCTGACAATCATCGCGGATACTCAATCGCGGTCAGCAGGCTGTTTCTGTAACGCTCCCATAGTACATATCCATCAAGGTCCTCTGAACCGGCGGGCAGCTCCAGCGTGATAATCGGTACACCCCGGGTTTCGCCTGCGTAAGAGCCGAGTGAGCCCGGCATCGGACCGAGCCTTCGCACCGGCAAATCACTCGCTTGCGATATCGCTTCGGCAAGGGCCTGTGCCGGGCCGTCATAATCGACGCATCCTAAAGGCTGATGAACCGAGATGATTCGCATAGGCATGTATCTGTCGATGAGTCTCTTGAGCGCAAGCGATTCCGGCTCGGTCAGCGGCTGCAATCCGAACTCGGGCTGGTTAATCCTGTTAGCGGTCGGAAAGTTGCGATTCAAATCAACCCAGTTGAAGTTCGGGCGTATGTTCGCAGCAAGACCATCAGGATTGGCGACGGGAATTACGACAATTCGGCGTATGGCCAGAAGATATGACCTCGAATTTGCCCCAAGATAGTCATTCAGCTTGCCGACCAGTACCGCACTTGCCGGTTCGTCGCCGTGGATTGCACCGAGAATAAAGACGGTCTTATCGCCCGTTCCGTGCACATAATATTCGATGGGCTGGTTGTTTATGCTGTACCCCGCGACGCGAACGGACCCTGGAGTCGTCTTCAATACATCGCCGACTCCGCGTTTCACTTCCGAACAACCGCACGTTAAAACGGGCGCCAGCAAGCTCACGCACGTAAAAAGTATTCTGCGAGCTTTAGAAGTCATCAGTTAACCAGCCTTCTTCGTAATCTTCGAACAGCGAAAAATCCTACCACGATAATAAATATGATTATATAGCATAAATCGGCGAGCAGCGAAACCGAATATCTGTTCGTGCAGACAGCCCGCGCAAGCCTCACCGAATGGGTCAGCGGCAGCAGCTCGGCGACCGGCCTGATTTTGCCGGGTAAATCTGCGACCGGGAAAACGACACCGGAAAAAAAGAACATCGGCGAGAGCAAACCCGTGAAGTAAAAGTTGAAGTGGTTAATCGTTTTTACGAAAGATGTGACAAGCAGCGCCAGTGTTGCGAACATAACACCGGTAATGAAACCTATCAGCGGGACGAACAGGCTGTAAGGCAGAGATATTATCCCGAAGACGGTCAGGATACACAGTACGGCGAAGGAGAAGAACAAGCCTTTGCTCCCGGCCCAGAGGATTTCACCGATGATGAGGTTGTTTACCGTTATCGGTGCGGCCAGCATGCCGTCATATACCTTCTCGAACTCAAGGCGAATGAACGTTCCGAACGTACACTCGAACGAGGCGGTGAACATTGCGCTGGTCATCAGCAGGCCTGTTCCGAGAAATTCGATGTAACTCAGTCCTTCCATCGTCCGGGTGACATACCGGCTCAGGCCCAGGCCTATACCGACAAGGAACAGAAGCGGTTCGAGAAACGGCGGCAGAGCGTTGCTGAATATGTTTTGGGTATAGACGCGAACGTGTCTGAACCAGACGCTGTAAAGCCGTCGCCACAAGGGCGGAATCTTTGGGGATGCAATTTCGCGATTTATCGCAAAATGGGGCCCCGTTGTATCACTGTTTGTCATCGAGCCCCCTGCCCGTTGCCTTGAGAAATACATCTTCGAGGTTTGCCTGTCGCAAATAGTATTGAGCGCCTTTGAGCTTATTGGCCAGGGCCCGGAGTTTCTCGGTATCATTGCTGTAAAGCCTTGTCGTTTCCTCGGCCCTTTCAATCCGAACGTGCTGCGAAAGCTCCGGTGAATCGAGTACGCTCATTGAATCAGAATCGGTCACTTCCAGCACGAACCGCTCGACGTGCCGTTTGAGAAGATTCTTTGGCTCATCGCACATTATGTTTTTGCCCTTGTGCATAATCAGGACTTCGTCACAGATTTGAAAGGCTTCTTCCATATAGTGCGTTGTAATCAGGATTGTGGTGCCGCGTTTTTTCAACTGGTGTAATTTGCCCCATATCAGGTGCCGCACCTGCGGGTCCAGGCCGGTGGTCGGCTCATCCAGAATCAGTAACCTGGGATTGTTCATCAAAGCCCGTGCAATGACCAGGCGGCGCTTCATTCCGCCTGAAAGCTCCTTGATTCTTGAGTGGGCCTTGGCTGAAAGCTCGAGAAATTCGAGTAAATACTCTATCTGCCGCTTTGCAACCGCCTTGCCGAGACCGTAGAAGTTGGCGTAAATAAGGAGGTTCTGAATTACGTTGAGCTCATCATCAAGATTGTCCTCCTGCTGCACCACGCCCGACAGGGATTTTATGGCAAGCTCATTTTTGGCGGGGTCATAGCCGAGGACATCGACAACAGTGCCTGTATTTGCGTCGCGCAGGCATTTGCCGTAAAGCACCTTCATTACGGTGGTCTTGCCCGCTCCGTTCGGGCCAAGGAAACCGAAGCAGGTGTTCGCCTCGACCTCGAAACTCAAATCGCAAACCGCGCACAGCTTCCCGAAACTCTTATTGAGTTTTTTTACTGTTATTACGTTTTCCGGCATTTAAAATAATCCGCCCCCGGCGTTTCAACATTCTTACTTTTTAATTTTTACTTTAGGTTTAATACATCAGCCATCGTGTACAGGCCGGGTTTTTTGCCGATGAGCCACCTGGCCGCGTGCAGCGCACCACGAGCGAAGCCGTCTCTGCTGTGGGCGATGTGACTGAGTGTCACCGTCTCACCCTGCGTGCTGAAAATTACGTCATGTTCACCTGTTATGTCGCCTGCACGGACGGAATGGATGCCGATGGTCCCTTTTTGCCTTGCGGCGTCTTTGCCGTGCCGGCCGAATACCAGGCAGCTTTGGGAATCTTTGCCGGTTGCTTTGCAGATATCCTCAGCTAACGTAAGTGCCGAGCCGCTTGGGGCGTCTTTTTTGGACCGATGGTGCCTTTCGATTATTTCGACGTCGTAGTCATCGCCGAGCATAACAGCGGCCTTACCCACCAGCGAAAACAGTATGTTCATACCGGCGCTCATATTCGTGCCGTAGATGACGGGAACCTCTTTGGCGGCCGCTTCGACTTTTGCTTTCTGCTCTGTACTCAAACCGGTAGTACCCATAACCAAGGCCGCTTTCTCATCAACGCAAAATCGAAGAGTTTGTTCGCAGGCGGCGGGCAGGGCGAACTCGATTACCACATCGGCGGCCTGCGGAAACTCGGAGCTGATTTTGACACCGTTAATCCCGGCATCTTTACCGATGTCCGGGTGGCTTTTGGTCTCGACGGCTGCAATAATGTCGAATTGCCCGGCGTCTTTACACAGAGACAAAATTCGTCTGCCCATACGGCCTGCCGCACCGACGATTACGAGTTTTGGCTTCATAGTCCGGCCCTTTAAGTTTTTTGCAAAACAACGCCGATATGAAATATAACCGCGTAAAAGCGGCTTTACAAGCATTATTGGTAATGGTCAAAATTGTGGGGTAATAAACGGGTATTTTCCGGGAGGTAAAAAATGCGAATATTACTTGTGCAAATAGTATTAGCCGGCGTTCTGTTGGTTGGTTTAGTCGTGTTTACGGGTTGTCAAAGTGACGCCCAGACAGGTGCGGGCGTTGGGGCGCTGGCCGGGGCCGGTATCGGGCAGTTGGCCGGGCGGGATACCGAGGCGACTCTCATCGGCGCGGCGGTCGGTGCGGGTGCAGGCTACATCATCGGAAATGAGCAGGACAAGAAGAAGCAAAAGGCCGAGATGGAAAACCAGGCCGTTGAAATCGATACCGTCACCGTCAATGTGACCAACAGCAACGGCTCTATCACTCCGGTCAAGCTGAAAAAGCAGGGCGTTGGTTATATCGGCCCGCGCGGCGAATACTACGAGGCACTGCCGACCAGCGAGCAGCTCAAGCCCGTGTATGGTTTTTAAGCCTAAGTTTTCCCGCCGTGAAAAAAATAAGGCCGGGTGACCCCGGGGTAACCCGGCCTTAGCTATAGTTAACCACCATCACAGTGGTGGTGACTTTCGGTTGTGAGATTAAACGGGATTGTACGGGGTGTAAGTCTCGCTCATTTCTTTCTTCGGCTGGTCGGGCCAGCCCAGTTCATCGAACAGGAACTCCATGGCCTGCCTGAGCATTACCGCCGGCATACACGGATACATTTCCAGCGAGCCGATAACATCGCTGTCGTACCTGTTAAGTACTTCCAGCAGATAGTCCCAGTTTTCACGAGGCATACCGCCTCGCAGTCCCGGCGGCTCGTGGTCGTCCGTCCGGCCGTAGTTGTCCGTCAGGTGCAAATGCGCCACCCGCTCGGCAAGTCGGTCAACGTACTGCTCGAAGCTGTATTTGTCATCGAGGTGCGCGAAACCTGTATCGAGACAGAACCTCAGCGAATCGAACATATCGGCTGCTCTGAGGACTTCTTCGAGAGGCCCGGTCTCAAGACAAACAGTGACATCCAGCTCATCGGCCATGCTCATTACCTCCGCGGCGTGTGTGGAGTGGTTTGTATCTTTGGCGGGTGGTATGCCGAGGCTTTTAAGGTCGGTGATAATATTGGCTTTGAGCATCTTGGCACATTCGATTTGCTGCTGCCACTTGTCGAGGCTCAAGCCGCCGTTTGTTCCCTGGCGGGACCTCATTGAAACGAGCATACCCTCCGTCGCGGCGGCGAGTCGCGGCCAGTTGCGCCTCTCGTAGCGGCATTCTTCCTGGCCGCGGATGGTAGGCCAAAGCTCTATGCCGAAGCCCATGGACTTGAGGAACTGGCACTCCTGCTCCAGCGAGAGGTTGTTCTCTCTCCACCAGAAGAGCATCGACGATACGACGTAACGAATCCTCATCGGGTAAGCTCCTTTTTCTGTAAGAGAAAGTTCCTGCCAAACGTTTGTATCGGCAGAAAATGACGACGGTTGAAGGATTCTCAAAAAATACGGTTTCCACGCATACCGGCTTAAGGGATTTCCTTAGCCTCTTTCTTAACGGGGCAGACTGCGACCTATAAAAAATGCCAAATCATCATACTAAATGAAAAACCGCCACCCGTGGAAAATTTATGTTGAAAAGGGCGGCGGTTGTGCTA
>CAYSTP010000079.1:0-9457 GCA_964434085.1 uncultured Pirellulales bacterium | reverse complement strand
TTCCGGCGGCAACCTCTTTAGCTTCACTAAAATCCTTTTGACCAAGGTCCCATGTCAACCTTGCACATGCCCCAAGACGATTTTCAAAATATTCGAATACTACTTCATATTCTTCACCCGGTTTTAGTTCGACTTCAGCACTAATGGGTTTTTCACCGTGTTCAGTCCAATCATCAACTAATAACTTTCCGTCTAAATATAAGCGTGAACCGTCGTCTGCAGAGGTTCCGATATGATGGATAGTATCAGGCGGAATTATTTTTCCTCTCCATCGAATGGAAAACTGGTCTTCCGGAATACCGGGAGCAGGGGAATGCGCACCGAAACTAAAATCTACCATCGAATCTATTCTGGTTAGAACGGGCTTCCCGGATAAATTCATATTATCAAAATATTCACCCTTCATTCCGGTTTTAGTAGTTTCTTCGACTTTAGCGAAATACTGCTTTTCAATGGGTCTTAACAATCCGCCGCCAATAGTGCATCCCAGCGCATATTCCACTTTAATTCCAAGAGAAGCAGCTTTATCTTTTATCCCTTTAAGAGGACTAACCAGAACATTAGGAAAACCGCTGTAAATGCCTAATTGAGCCTCACCAGCATTTGGGCCGATAACTGCAATTGATTTTGTTTTATCCTTTTTTAAAGGCAATATCCCGTTATTTTTAAGCAGTACGATTGATTTCTGCGCAGCTTCAAGCGCCAGAGCACGATGCTCCTTACAGTCAAGCTTTTCTTTCGGAATAGAATTATAAGGCACCATTTCAGGCGGGTCGAATTCGCCCAATCTGAAACGTGCAGAAAGAACTCTTTCTAAAGCACGGTCAAGGTCTTTTACTTGCAATAATCCTTTATCGAGAGCTTCTTGGAGGTATTGACTATACATGACCCCGCAGTTCAGGTCGCAGCCGGCAAGGATACTCCCGGCCGCAGCTTCGGCATCAGTTTCAAAGAAATGATGTCCGTATACCATGTCAGAAATAGCACCGCAATCGGATACCACATAACCTTCAAAACCCCAGTTACTTCTCAATAAATCGGCCAATAAAAACATATTTGCATTACATGGAACATGATTTATTTCATTATATGCACCCATAATTGAATAAGCTTTACCTTCAACAATAGCCTGATGAAATGCGGGTAAATAATATTCAAACATGCTGCGCATATCAACATCGGAAGAACCCGTATGGCGGCGTTCTTCCTCATTATTTGCTACAAAGTGTTTAGGAGTGGAAACAGTTTTTAAATAATAAGGGTCATTACCCTGCATACCTTTAATGAATGCAACACCCATGCGGGAAAGCAGATAAGGGTCTTCGCTGTAGGATTCTTCGTTACGTCCCCAGCGCGGGTCGCGCGCAATATTAAGAGTAGGACTCCAATAACTTAATCCGTTACCCCTGATAATATTTAACGCACGTGCTTCATCAGATATTGCTGTAGCTACACGATACACTATATCAGGGTCCCATGTGGAACCCATCGCAACAGCCTGCGGGAAGGAAGTTGCTCCACCTGCAAGTAATCCGTGTAAAGCTTCGCTCCAATAATTGTATTCAGGAATTCCTAAGCGAGGAATTGAATCTGATTGGTTAGTTAATTGCTTAATTTTCTCATCGACTGTCATTAAATTTATAAGATCAGAAAGTCTTTCCTTATAAGAATTTTGTTTAAAGACATTCACAATTGTGGAACTGCTTACTGAGTCTTTACCGGTTTCTTTGACGGAGAGAATTAAAAAATAATAACCGGGACGGGGGAAAGTAACTTCTGTAAAAGGATTAGAAACATTTTTAAAAATGACATTAGAATTCTGAGGGCATGTCCATTCTGTTTTTATTTTATCTGAAGACACACTTCCTTTGAGTTGTGCGCAGTGTGTCTTTTCCCAATTTATAATTTGATTACTGCCGGCATTGATTGTAATAGTTTGAGAGAAAGATAAAGTAGAATTTAGAAGCAAGAGAACTACTATTACAAATATTGATTTGATGATTCTTTGTTCCATTTAATCCTCCATAAAAAGTGATTAATAATTAGTGTAATTCTTTCATATTTCTTGTTACAATCTTAAGAAGATATATTTTTTCGTAGAATTTAAGGTGTCCGGCACAATTTTTCCAGGCCAATTCTAAACCTACCACTTGCTGTAAGGATTCTGCACCAGGCTCGAGCTGAAGTATTTCGGCTCATGCGAGACCTCTTCGCCCACCCACTCGGGCAGAGCTATTTGTTGATTTTCATCCTGAAGATGAACCTCAGCCACTACAAGTCCCTCGTTCGGTCCGTGGAACTCATCGACGTCCCATTCCAGGCCGTTGCACTCAATCTTATAACGGTCTTTTTCTATTATCGGCTTTTCACAAAGCTCAGACAATATATGCTCTGCTTCTGCCGCCGGTATTTCATATTCGTACTCCGTTCGCGTAACGCCGTCGGTCATCCCTTTAACGGCCAGAAATGCCCTGCCCGCCTTGATACGGACTCGGACAATCCGGTCCCTGGCTGCTGACAGGTACCCCTGCCGGTAAGGTATCGGCCTGGCCAGTTGCCGATAACGTTTATCCCTGACCAGAAATTTCCGCTCTATTTCTCTTGCCATATAGCCCTTTCAAGCTGCCCCTGCCGCTACCTTGACGGCACCCGAGGCCAATAGTGAACTAAAAATTGTCGCCTCCGGCAAGGCCAAAAATTCACGAATTTGTTCAGAGAGCTATTGCTTTTTGACCGATGACCGCTATAGTAAACGTTTTTTATGCCAAAAGGGTAAGCAGGCGTTTAGAGCAGCTACTATGCAACTAATACAAATATTGCAGCCTGATTGTCTGAAGGTTCCACTGGCCAGCAGCGACAAGGAAGCGGCAATAATCGAACTGGTCGATTCACTTGATGCCGCCGGCGTCCTGCAAAACCGAGACGCCGTCTTGGACGCCGTACTGACCCGTGAGAAAACACGCAGTACCGGCATCGGCTCCGGTATCGCTATTCCTCACGGTAAGTGCAACGCCGTCAAAGAGCTTGTCATGGCTATTGGAATCGCAAAAGAGCCGATAGATTTCCAGAGTGTTGACGACCAACCGGTAAAAATAATCATGCTGCTGGTTTCTCCCGCCGACCAGACAGGACCGCATATACAGGCGCTGGCACGAATCAGCAGAGTCATGCTCGATGACAGGTTCAAGACGCAACTTGAAAATGCACAATCGGCTGAAGAGGCCCTGGAATTGTTAAGTAAAAAAGAGGCCGAGCAGTAACAAACTTTTGCCCGTACCAGACGTTTATTTCTTTACTTCACCTTCCCACAGTATCAGACCCGGCTCCCACGGACTTGCCAAGTCGCTGTTCTGTGGAACCACCCGAACAGACATGCCCATATTCCCGCTGCGTTCACACAGCAGCTCCGTCCTGAACCACTGGGCGCCTCCTTGGCCCTGCTCGGATTCACATTCCATCGCCATCGGCACCCCGTCAGGTATATTACCCCACGTATCGACCGGCCCGTTGTAAAGCTCAACCGACACGTCTTGTGCTCTTAGCCTGCCTAACTCTATCAGGGCCCGTACCTCCAGCTTTGAGCCAACCTTTAGATACGGGTCATTTTCGTTAAGCTGTCCGTTTCCGTTGCCGCCTGCAACTTGTACCTGGACACCCTTTATCGTCACACTCGACCAGGCGCTCCTGACGTCAGCACTCCATTTTGAAAGCGACTTGGCCCGATTCATACCGTCGGAATTGAGTTCCTGCCACTTGCGCGCCGCCGGGACATAGAACTTGCGCATATAATCTGCAAACATCCGGTACGTGCTGAAACGAGGCGTGATGTACTTGATAGAGTTTTTCATCCGCTGTATCCACGCCCTCGGCAGGCCGTCCGCAGAGCGCGTATAGAACAGCGGAACAACCTCATTTTCCAGCATCTTGTAGATGGCTTCCGACTCGACCATGTCCTGATACGCCGTATCATCGTAGCTTTCGCCTGCACCTATTATCCATCCGCCGTCGGGCCGGTATCCTTCACACCACCAGCCGTCGCGAGTGCTCATATTCAGCGCGCCGTTTATAGCCGCCTTCATCCCGCTTGTCCCGCTTGCCTCCATTGGTCTTCGTGGAGTATTCAGCCAGATATCAACTCCCCGAACCATGTATCGGGCAAGGTTCATATCATAATCCTCAAGGAAAACTATCCGCCGCCGCACATTGTACTGGCTGGCAAAATGGATTATCTGGCGGATTATCTCCTTGCCTTCCGTATCCCGCGGGTGGGCCTTACCGGCAAATACAATCTGCACCAGCCTGTCCGGATTCGTCAGTATCTTAATCAGACGCTTCGGGTCCCGAAGAAGCAGGTTGCCGCGCTTGTAAGTAGCAAACCTTCGTGCAAAACCTATCGTCAAAGCCTCTGGGTCAAGCACCTCATCGGCCCAGTCAAGCTCGGCGTGGAACGTCCCCCGCCGCTGCAACTGTGCCTTCAGCCGCCTGCGGGCAAATGCTATCAGGCTTGTCTTACTCCGCTGATGAGGCCGCCAGATTTCCTCATCCGGCATCGAGTCGATATTGTCCCAGATTGGGCTGTCCATCGATTCCTCGCTCCAGTTCGGCCCCAGGTACCTCTCATAAAGGGCGTTCATATCCTCGCTCAGCCAGCTTTTTATGTGTACTCCGTTCGTTATCGATGTAATCGGAATCTCACCCACCGGCACGCGCGGCCACAGCGGAGCCCACATAGCCCGTGAAACCTCGCCGTGCAGCTTGCTGACCCCGTTACGATGCGAGCTTAGCCGAATCGCCAGGACGGGCATCTTGAATGATTCTTCCGAATCCGACGGATTGATTCTGCCCAGCGCCATGAACTGTTCTTCGCTTATCCCAAGAGACGGAATATAAGAGCTGAAATAATGGTCCATAAGCTCCGAGCTAAACTCATCGTTGCCCGCCTTGACCGGTGTATGAACTGTAAAGACGTTGCCTGCCTTGGTCGCCTCCAGCGCCTCATAAAAACTCATTCCCTTCTCGGCAACCAACTGTCTTATTCGCTCCACGGCCATAAACGCTGCATGACCTTCATTCATATGGCAGATAGCCGGTTCAATATTCATCGCTTGCAGCGCACGCAGGCCGCCTATACCCAGCATAATTTCCTGGCGTATGCGCATCTCAATGTCGCCGCCGTACAGACTGCCCGTAATCAGCCGCGCGCTCGGCGAATTGGCCTGCACATTCGTATCCAGAAGATACAGCTTGGCCCTGCCGACCTTCACCTGCCATATCTGCGCATAAACCTTCTCGCCTGCATAATCGACGCCGATGCTTACAGGCCTGCCGTCCTTGTCCCGCATCAGCTCCGTAGGCATATTATAGAAGTCGTTGGTGACATACGCTTCCTGCTGCCAGCCGTCGATATTCAGATACTGCCGGAAGTAACCCTTCTGATACAGTAATCCGATACCTACCATCGGTATCCCCATATCGGATGCCGTTTTTAGATGGTCACCCGCCAGGACACCGAGACCTCCCGAATAAATCGGGATACACTCATGTATTCCAAACTCCGCACTGAAATACGCGATTATGTGATTTGCGACGACGTCGCTGAGTTTCTGGAACCACGTCGGCGCACTGAGATACGACTGCAATTTTTCCGAAGCTCTTTTCAGCTCGCATAAAAAGCTGTGACTCTTCGCAAGTTCCGCCAGCCTGTCCTGCGAGACACTGCCAAGCAACTGCACCGGATTATACCCGCAGCTTTTCCACAGATTGCTGTCAATCCTCTTGAAAAGCGCCACCACATCGAGATTCCAGCACCAGAAAACATTTCGCGCCAGAACCTCCAGGTCCTTCAGTTCTTCCGGCAGCGCCGGCAACACCCTGAAACTCCTTACGTTAGGCATCTGGTTCTTCTCCGTAGGACTAAAAAGTAAATCCCGTCTTAACGCCAATATAATCGACAAAAAGGGGGCCTTTCTTCACGCTAAAACTGCGGACTTCATCCCACCCGTCCTATATTAACCCCGCACCTGCTTTGAGATTCGGCCATCAAAATATGAATGAGTGTCTTTTACACACCAGAGGCTTGATTTGTGTTCGACAATCGATGCTCGAAGCAGATGCAGGGGCGCAAAAGAAAAGGCCCGTCGAAACAGGCCTTTAATAGCTAAGCTTCCTCCGCTGATGCCGTAGTAGAGAATTTGAATAAACCCTGTATTTCAAGGTGGGCAATCGTTGCTTGTGGCCAAAAGTCCCGCCAAACGGGCATGTTTGGCACATCAAGGCCTGACTTCCCTGAGTTAGGGTTATCGGTTAATCAAATCTCACTCTACTTACGGGCACCGCAGGGGTAAGCCCGCATCTATCTTATACCAAATGCATCGGCAAAAATCAAGAAAATAATAAATCTACTTTTGGAACAATTTTTACCGAAGGAATACCGCTGTGTACATACCCACGGACCGGCGTTTCAAGAAATCCATATTCAATCCTTGCTTTGTACAGGCGCCTGAATATAATTAGGAACGAGCCGGCATAACAAAATTAAATTCCGACAGCGAACAATGCCTCGACTAATTGTTGTATCCAACCGATTGCCCGTAAGTATTCTGAAAACGAAAAGCGGCCTGAAGATTCGTTCCAGTGCTGGAGGTCTTGCTACGGGCCTGTCGCACCTGCCCGACCAATACGAACATTCCTGGATAGGCTGGCCCGGAGGTATAAAAGAAAGATACTCAGGCCGGGACACAGAAAATATCACGAAAGAACTACAGAACATAAACTGTCAGCCGGTATTTCTTTCTTCTGCACAGGTCGAAAACTACTACGAGGGCTTCAGCAACAGGACCATCTGGCCTCTTTTTCACTACTTCCCAACATACACCATCTACGAAGAACGCTTCTGGCAATATTATGCAACGGTCAATGAGTTGTTTTGTCAGCATGTGATTGAAAATGCTCAGCCGGACGACTTTATATGGGTGCACGACTACCACCTGATGCTGCTGCCTCAAATGCTGCGCCGCCGTCTGCCGCAGGCGACAATCGGCTTTTTTCTGCACATACCCTTTCCTTCTTTTGAACTCTTCGGCCTGTTGCCCTGGCGCAGAGAAATACTCGAAGGACTGCTCGGAGCCGACCTAATCGGTTTCCACACCTACGACTACGTCCGCCACTTCCTTAGCAGTGTATGCCGAATCGCCGGCCTCGAACATCACCTCGGCACCCTTTCCGTTAAAGACCGCGTCGTCAAGGTCGACACCTTCCCTATGGGAATTGACTATCGTGCCTATGCAGAAGCGCCGCAGCAAAAAGAGATAGCCAAAGAAACTGAAAGAATCCGACAAACCACGGGCAAACGAAAGGTAATCATCTCCATTGACCGACTCGATTATACCAAGGGTATCATACAAAGACTCGAAGCCTTCGACCTGTTTCTCTCACAGAACCTGCAGTACAAGGACAAGGTGACACTTATTCTCGTCGCTGTTCCGTCACGCACGAATGTCGCCGATTACAAAAGGCTTCGCGAGGACCTCGAAAAACTCGTCGGAAGGGTAAACGGTGAACATGGCTCGATGAGTTATCTGCCGGTCCGTTATCTTTATAAAATGCTACCTTTCAGGGACATTAGTGCACTTTATAATGTCGGTGACGTCGCTCTTATTACGCCTCTGCGGGATGGAATGAACCTTATAGCCAAGGAGTATATCGCTGCAAAGAAAAACAAACCCGGTGTATTGATACTTAGCGAAATGGCAGGCGCTGCTTGTGAGCTTGGCGAAGCCCTTATCGTCAATGCAAACAACAAGCATGAAATAGTCACTGCTATAAAACAGGCACTCGATATGCCGCTCGACGAACAGCTCGAACGGTTAAAACCCATGCAGGCAAGACTACAGACCTACGACATACAAAGATGGGCCGAGGATTTCGTCCAGACCCTTTCCGATTTGAAGCAGACGCAAAAGAATCTTTCTATGAGAAAGCTCACCGAGAAAATAGTCCACGAACTCTGCAGCCGGTACAACGCCGAGACAAATTGCCTTCTCCTGCTCGACTATGATGGTACCCTCGTCAAGTTCCACGGCAGGCCCGACCAGGCCGGGCCCGACGAGCAGGTTATCAGCTTGTTAAAAAGTTTGGCTGAAAAGCCATCTACGCAAATCGTTGTCATCAGCGGCAGGGCTAAAGGCGTCCTCGAAAAATGGCTTGGCGGCCTGGATGTCTCACTTATTGCCGAACACGGCGCCTGGGTCAAATGGAACAAGGGCCGCTGGCGCCACGCCGTCGAACCCATTGCCGAGGATTGGAAGGCACAAATCAGGCCTATCCTGCAAGTTTACGCCGACCGAACACCCGGGGCCGTCATTGAAGAAAAGGATTATTCCATTGTCTGGCATTGCCGAAAAGCCGACCCGGCCCTCGCCGCCGTGCGCTACCACGAATTGATGGACACGCTCGTGAACCTTACCGCAAACATGCGCGTAGGAGTATTCGAAGGAAATAAAATTCTTGAGGTCAAACAGCACGAAATAAACAAGGGTCAGGCTACTGAAATGACGCTCAAAAAGCTCAAGCCCGCCTTCATCCTCGCCGCCGGCGATGATTATACCGATGAGGATATGTTCAAAGCCTTGCCTGATACCGCTTATTCTGTTAAGGTCGGTTCCGGCGCAAGCAAGGCCCGGTTCTTTGTAGAATCTGTCGACGAAATAAGGAATTTGTTATTTAAGTTATCGAAGGACAAAAATGCTTAGACTTGAAGATTTCCGAAAAATTGTACCGGACGAAAAACTTACCGAGATATACCATAGAGCTCGTCATCTCTACGGTAAACATATCATACACCTCAACGCAACCTATCAGGGCGGCGGCGTGGCAGAGATTCTTTACTCACTTGTAATGCTCATGAATGACGTCGGAATTGACGCAGGCTGGAGAATCCTGCACGGAAGTCAGGAGTTCTTCGAAGTCACAAAAAGCTTTCACAACGCCCTGCAGGGAGCCAAATTCAATCTCACCGACGCAAAGAAAAGCCTTTATCTTCGGGTCAACGAAAATTTCTCCAGGTTCACGCATATTGACCACGATTGCGTCATCATCCACGACCCCCAGCCGCTGGCGCTGATTCGCTCTTATCGCAAGCGTCAGCCCTGGATTTGGCGCTGCCATATTGACCTTACCGAACCCCACGCCGAGCTGTGGGACTTTCTGAAAGGTTTTTTGCTCAAATACGACCAGGTCGTCTTTTCCAGCGAAAAGTATTTCAAGAAGGATCTGCCCATCGACCAGCGATTGATGTTCCCCGCCATCAATCCGCTCAGCCCGAAGAACCGGGACATACCCGAAAAGACAATACTCGAACAAATCGAACGTGTAGGTATACCGACGGATAAACCCGTCATCACCCAGGTCTCTCGTCTCGACCCATGGAAAGACCCCGAAGGGGTAATTGATGTCTTCA
>CAYSTP010000078.1:0-9504 GCA_964434085.1 uncultured Pirellulales bacterium | reverse complement strand
CTGCTGATGGAGCAGAAGACCAAAGAAGGCTATTTCGCAGTCGCGCCGCAGATGAAAGAGAACCTCCTGCACGGCAAGTTCCCCGACGAAATCAGGGAGCGCTTCACAGAGATAATTGAATACTTCGGCCAGTCTCCCATCATAGTGCGTTCCAGCAGCCTGCTCGAAGATTCCTTCGGCAACGCCTTTGCAGGCAAATACGAAAGTATCTTCCTCGTCAACCAGGCCGACCCTGACCAGCGGTACCGCATGTTCGAAGATACCGTCCGAAGAGTCTACGCAAGCACAATGAACGAAAACGCACTGACGTATCGTCTGCAGAGGGGCCTTGACCAGATGGATGAACAGATGGCGCTGCTCGTCCAGCGGGTTTCGGGTTCGTATCATCAAAACTTCTTCTTCCCCTACCTTGCCGGCGTCGGCATCTCACACAACACATTTGTATGGGAGCCCGAGCTCGACCCCAAGGCCGGTATGCTCAGACTTGTCTTCGGTCTTGGCACCAGGGCCGTCGAACGTGTTGACGACGACTATCCCCAGATAATTGCGCTCGATGAGCCTTTGAAACGCCCGTATTCCAAAACTCAGGACGTAATGCGATTCTCTCAGCACAAGGTTGACTTGTTGAATCTCAGTGACAATCGTCTCGGAACACTGGACGCATGGGACCTGCTCAGGACAAATGCCGATATAAGCACGGACCTCATCGCATCCGTTGACCTTGAGGCTCAAAGGCGAATGAAAGAACACGGCATGAAGGGCGACGCGTGGGTGCTCACATTCAGAAAGCTCCTGTCTGGCACCGAGTTTGTCCCCACGATGCAGAGGATGCTCAAGACCCTCGAAAAGCACTATGAATATCCGGTCGATATAGAATTCACCACAAACTTCACGCCCGACGACCAAATGAAAATCAACCTCGTTCAGTGCAGACCGCTGCAGACCAAAGGTGTCGCCACGAAGGTCCACATCCCCGACGGCATCGAACCGCGGAAAACGCTTTTCAAATCTCGCGGTTACACCATGGGCGGAAGCATTTCCTCGCCGATAAGAAGAATCATCTACGTTGACCCTCAGCCCTATCAGGATGCACCACTTGACCAGAAATACGACATCGCCAGACTTATCGGTAAGCTGAACCGCCGGATAGACGACAGGCAAATCATGCCGACCATACTGCTGGGCCCCGGCAGATGGGGCACGACCACGCCCAGCCTCGGAGTACCAGTCAGCTTCGCCGAGATTAACAACGTGGCGGTCCTTGTCGAAATCGCCTATGAAGGCGGAAACCTGATGCCGGAGCTTTCATTCGGCACGCACTTCTTCCAGGATTTGGTCGAGACCGACATCTTTTATGTCGCCCTCTTTCCGGGCAGGGACGAGGTGGTTTTCAACAGTGACATACTAGCCGCATTGCCGAACATCCTGCCCGACTTACTGCCCGAAAGTGCAAAGTATCAGGACATAGTAAAGGTCTGTGACACACAGAACAAAACCCTCCAGATAATGTGCGACATGATGACACAGCGCGTGGTATGCTTCTTCAATAGATAAGGACAGTTACCTGCTTTTGTGGTAATCGAAGCTGTCCTGTGTGGTAAAGACCCTTCAAGCTTGCGCGGATTTGTTTTTGTCTTTTTTTGAGCCGGGTTTAGCGGGGGGTCCTGATTCTCCTGACTCAGCCGTTTTGACTTCGCTCTTTCCGTCGTCTTTTTTCTCTTTGCCGCCGTCGGTCTCTTTCTTCTGGGCCTGCTTGTAGCTTTCGCTTCTGTAATCGGTTTCATAGAAGCCTGAGCCCTTGAATATCACCCCGGCCCCCGTACCAATTAACCTGTTCAACGAGTTCCTGCCGCATCTGGGGCATTTGCGCAGAGCGCGAGCCGTTATGGACTGAAACCGCTCGAACTCGTGTCCGCAATTATCACATCTGTATCCATAAGTAGGCATCGTGCTCTCTGTTAGTAATTATTGATTAATGTCTTCGCTGTTTTCGTCCGTTTGTTCTTCAACATCCTCGTCTTCGGGCGTTTCTGTCTCGCTGAACAGTTTGTTTACAACGACCTTTGCCGGGCGAATGACCCTGCCGTTGAGCTTATAGCCCTTCTGGAATTCCTCCAGCACCACTCCGTCTTCCTTTTCCTCATCCGCTTTTTGCAGCATCGCCTGATGAAACGCCGGGTCGAATTTTTCACCCAGGGCGCTAATCGGCTCGGCGTCGTGCGCCTTTAAGATATCGAGCATCTGGTCGTAGATGATTTTTACGCCCTTAACAACAGCTTCGACGTCCTCAGCCGATTCCGCATGACTGAGTGTATGCTCGAAATTATCCATCGCAGGGAGCAGCGACTTTACGATTTTTTCCTTCTCGTAGCCAAGAGCCTCACTTATCTGTTTAGGAGCCCGCTTCTGGAAATTAGCATAGTCGGCGCTTACCCGCTGAAGCTTGGCCAGCAAATCCTGATTCTCCCGCTGGAGCTGCTCGACCTGCGAGCTCAACTCGTGCAGTTCCTTCTCGAGTGCCCTGGCCTCTTTTCTGTCCTTGTGCTTCTTTTCAGTCATAGTTTCACACTAACCATTACCACCGAAGTATTTCTTCAGTTTATCGAGAAATCCTCTTGCCGCCGGAAAAACACCGCTGTTTTCGTTACTTTGAAACTCCTCAAGCAGCTCTCGCTGTTTTGAATTGAGCTTTGCGGGCGTCTCGATAGCCACCTGCACAAGCTGGTCTCCGCTTCTGCCGCTGCGAATATCAGGCAGACCCTGCCCCTTGATTCGAAATACACTTCCGTACTGTGTCCCCGCCGGTATCTTCAGGTGCTTTGTGCCGTCAAGACTGGGCACATCGATAGTCGCACCCAAAGCCGCCTGCGTAAAACTTATCGGTACAACGGCAATCAGATTGTTGCCGTCCCGCTGCAGAAACTCATGCGGTTTTATTCTTACATAGCAGTAAAGGTCGCCCCTTGGCCCGCCGTTACGACCCGGCTCACCCTCATTAGCCACCCGGATACCCTGACCTTCGTGCACGCCGCGCGGAATCTTTATCGTTACGATTCTCTTTTTGGGTACATGTCCCGTCCCCTTGCACTGCCTGCACGGATTGGTGATGACCTGTCCCGTGCCCCTGCACTGAGGACACGTTGATACCATCTGAAAGAACCCGCCGCCTCGTGCCACCTGCCCGTCACCGCCGCATGTCGGACACTTCGACGGCGACGAACCCTTTGCCGAGCCGCTTCCGTAGCACTCCTGACAATTATCCTGCCGGGTAAACTCTATCGTCTTTTCCGTCCCAGCCGCCACATCCTGCATAGACAGCTCAACGGCAGTCTCCAGGTCATATCCTCGGGTCGGTCCGGCACGTCTGGCCGGGCGCCGTCCGCGACGACCGAAAAAATCCCCGAACAAATCCTCGAACCCGAACATCGAGAAGATATCGTCGACGTTCATCCGAGAGAAGTCATGCATCCCCGCCCCTCGCAGGCCTTCATGCCCGAACTGGTCGTATCGCTTGCGCTTCTCGGCGTCAGAGAGAACCTCGTATGCCTCGGCGCACTCCTTGAATTTCGCCTCGGCCTCCTTGTCGCCGGGGTTCTTGTCCGGGTGATACTTCATCGCCATCCGCCGATACCCGCGCTTGATATCATCAGCGGATGCGCCCTTACTCACACCCAGCACTTCATAATAATCACGCTTTGGCATTTGTTGTACTGCGTTCTGTATCGCACTACTCTATCTGACTGAATTCGGAATCGGCGCCTCGTCTTTATCCTCGTCCTTCAGGTCCGTTATAAGGACGTTGGTAGTAAGCATCAGTCCCGCAACCGACGCCGCCGTCTCTAATGCCGTCCGTGCCACCTTCGCCGGGTCGATAATCCCCTCTTTGACCATATCGACAAGCTCGCCCTTGTTTGCATCGTAGCCGAGGTTCTTCTTCGTCGCTAATTCTTCGAGCAGCTTGGCCACAATTACGTCACCTGCCTCGCCGGAGTTATCGACAATCTGTTTTGTTGGCGCCCGCAGCGCGCTGCTTACGATATCAAACCCGATTTTCTCATCACCCCTTACTTTCGCCCTTGCCTTTTCAACTTCGGCAATAGCCCGCAGGAAGATTATTCCGCCGCCTGCTACTACTCCCTCCTCGGTCGCCGCGCGGGTTGCGTGCAGCGCATCATCCAGAAGGTCTTTGCGCTCTTTCATCTCCGTCTCAGTCGCGGCACCGGCGTTAATCACAGCTACCCCGCCAACCAGCTTCGCCAACCGCTCCTGCAGCTTTTCGCGGTCATAGTCGCTGGTCGTCTTTTCAATCTGGTTTCGTATCTGTTCGCATCGTGACTGGATATCTTTCTTTTTGCCTGCACCTTCGATGATAGTTGTTGTCTCCTTGCCGACCACAATCTTCTTGGCCTGGCCGAGCTGGGAAAGCTCGACCTTCTCTAACTTGACGCCCAAATCTTCGCTAATCAGCGTTCCGCCCGTCAGGACCGCCATGTCACCGAGCATGGCCTTGCGCCTGTCGCCGAACCCCGGCGCCTTTACCGCACAGACCTTCAGCACTCCCTGCAGCCGGTTAATCACCAGAGCAGCCAGCACTTCGCCTTCCACGTCTTCAGCCACTATCAGCAGCGGCTTGCCGAGCTGCGCAACCTTCTCCAGCAGCGGTATCAGCTCGCGCACGTTAGAAAGTTTCTTTTCGTACAGCAGGATATAGCAATCTTCGAGGATTGCTTCGAGCGTATCAGGGTTCGTCATGAAGTAAGGCGATATGTACCCCTTGTCTATCTGCATCCCTTCGACAACGGTCAGCTCACTTTGCATCCCCTTACCCTCCTCGATTTCGATGACGCCTTCCTTACCGACCTTGTCGATTGCGTTGGCCAGTATCTCACCTACCTCAGCGTCGTTATTCGCGCTGATAGTCGCAACCTTCGCGATATCATCATGCCCTTTTACCGGTATGTTCTGGTTCTTAATGAATTCGGTAACCACACCCGCAGCCTTGGTAATACCCCGCTGAATCGCCACTGGATTGGCGCCTGCCGTGACGTACTTGAGACCTTCACGGTAAATTGCTTCTGCCAGTACGGTCGAGGTGGTCGTACCGTCGCCGACAACGTCGGAAGTCTTGCTTGCCGCCTGGTTGACCATCTTGGCCCCCATGTTCTTGAACGGCTCGGGCAGCTCGATTTCCTTACTGACCGAAACACCGTCCTTTGTGACCTTCGGCGAGCCCCAGCTCTTGTGCAGTATCACGTTTCTTCCGGTAGGTCCCAGCGTCACCTTCACAGCCGCTGCGAGCTTCTCTAATCCGTCCTTCAGCTCGCTCCTCGCTGCGTTATCGAACATCATCTGCTTTGCCATTTTCTATTTCCTTCTACATTCAAAATTCCACATTCGATATTCGTCATTCATTATTCGTCGTTTGCTATTCGCCATTCGTCATTCGTTATTCGTCATTCATTATTCGTCGTTTGCTATTCGCCATTCGGACTTCCTTTTCAGTCATCCAGCATCCAGCATCAAGTATCAAGAATCTGTTTTTCTCTATTTCTCGACTATCCCAAGGACATCGTGCTCTTTGCAGATAATATACTTCTCGCCGTCGATTTCGACGTCGTTGCCCAGATACCTTGGGTAAATAACCTCATCGCCTTTTTTCACCGTCATCTTGGCGACCTTGCCGTTCTCTAAGGTCTTTCCCGGCCCGACGGCTATGACCTTTCCCATCTGCGGTTTTTCTTTTGCCGAATCCGGCAGGATAATCCCCCCTGCTGTTTTCTCTTCAGCCTCGAGCTGTTTTATTACAAGTCCATCATCCAACGGTCTGAGCTTCATATCGACTTCTCCTTCTAAATTTCCCTAACCACGGATTTTTACCTGTTATTTTTTTTGTAACCACGGATTACACGGATTTCCACAAACTCAAAATTCTTTATCCGCGGATTTCACGGATTATCGCGGATTAAATTTATAATAAAGAAATTCTTACTGTCATTCCTGCGAAAGCAGGAATCCAGTTTTTTCTTTTAGTCAATTAACCCACAATTTCACTCTGCTCTGATAATATTTTAATAACATCTCATAGCATTTTGCTAATTTTTGATCCCTGTTTTTTTATGCATATTCCGTTCAGTTTCTATTTTTACAATACCCTTTCTAATGGCGTTACTTGTTAGGTTATAGGATGACCGACTCAAATCAGCGATTCCTTTTCCAAGATAATCAATCGCAAATTCTCCGTCATCATCTTGGTATATCATCTTCTTACAGAAATTGTCAATTCGTGAGAGCATCAAGTCTAAATAATGTCCAGAATTGGCAGCCTGTTTTTTGAGCTGAATAAAATTGCTCAGTTTTTCCCCAACAACAATCCGTGGATAGTCAGCAACATCTCTCTCAATTCGATGTGCCTCACTGAGTGCTGGTCCATAAATATCGCCATTACTTAATTCCACTCCTGCCCCTATTTCAATCCCGCCTCTGAAGAAATTACCAGCTTTAAATTTTGTGATTGATGCGCTCGTACATGCATAAAGAATGGCAGCTATTCTGAAGCAAGTTGACAGTTTATCTTTAGCATCAAATGGAATATAAAAAACAGCCAAATCTGAAAAAAATCGCAGCGTGCATATATCATCAGCTATCTTTTTCACTTCAGCTTGTTCATCTGGTGATAAAGTTTCTAACTTTGGATTGGTAAGTATAAGCTCTTTAAAGACATTGAAACTTTCGGAAAATATATCTCTAAAGTCTTCCACTTTCCCGTATGTCTCGTTTTTAAGTTCCTCTATTTTATCAGATCTCTCTCCCGTCATATTTCTGGAATCTTGTAACTCCCACCAGAGCGAACCAAGTTCACCTAATTTAGATTCCTGTCCGCATATATCGATTAAACCAAATATAAAGTTTTTCCATTCCATATTCGTCTTTTCTATCTCTTTCTAATCCGTGTCAATCCGCCTGCCTCGCCGAAGCTTTAGCGTAGGCGGGCGTAATCCGCGGTTTCTTATAACCTTTCTTTTTTTAATCCGTGTTAATCCGTGAAAATCCGCGGAGAAAGTCTTTTTAAGTCTTTGTCTTTATCTCTATTTTTTTCTAATCCGCGTCAATCCGCGCTAATCCGCGGATAAAATATTTTTTAGTTTTTAATCCGCGTTAATCCGTGAAAATCCGCGGATAAGTTTTTAAGTCCTTGCCTTTATCTATGTTTTTTAATCCGCGAATAAATTTTTTAAGTCTTTGTCTTTTACCTCTATTTTCTAATCCGCGTCAATCCGCGCTAATCCGCGGATAAAATATTTTTTAGTTTTTAATCCGCGTTAATCCGTGAAAATCCGCGGAGAACATTATTATTTATTTTTTAATCCGCGCAAATCCGCGGATAAAATTATTCTTTTTTTTAATCCGTGTTAATCCGTGTAATCCGTGGTTCCAATATTTATTCTCTTTTAATCCGTGGTTCGTTTTACTCTTACATCATATCCATGCCGCCGCCCATGCCTCCGCCCATGCCACCCATGCCGCCCATGCCGCCCATGCCGCCGCCGGACATCTCTTCCTTTTCTTTGGGCTTTTCGGTAACAAGACAATCCGTCGTCAGCAGCAGCCCCGCGATACTCGCAGCGTTCTGCAGCGCAATCCGTACTACCTTCGCAGGGTCGATTACACCCGATTCGTATAAATCTTCATAAGTATCGGTCGCCGCGTTATATCCGAATCCGCCCTTGCCCTCACTGACCTTGCTGACGACGAGATTACCTGTTGCACCGGCGTTTTCAGCAATCCAGAAGCAAGGCCGGCTCAGTGCATGTTTAACTATACTCGCGCCGGTCTTTTCATCGCCCTCTAATTTGAGCTTGTCGATTGCATCGATGCAGCGAATCAGCGCAACCCCGCCGCCTGGCACAACTCCCTCATCGCCGGCCGCTCGCGTGGCATGCAGAGCATCTTCAATCCGTGCCTTTTTCTCTTTCATCTCCGCTTCCGACGCAGCCCCAACGTTGATTTGCGCAACGCCGCCCGTCAGCTTCGCCAATCGCTCCTGCAATTTTTCCTTGTCGTAGTCGCTGGTCGTAGTCTCGATTTCGTCCTGGATTTGCCTGACACGACCTTTTATCGCATCCTCTGCTCCCGCCCCTTCGATGATAATCGTATTGTCGTTATCGATGGTAACTTTCTTGGCGACACCGAGTTGTTTGACACTGACGTTCTCAAGCTCGACACCGAGGTCCTTGAATATCGCATCGGCGCCGCTCAGTATCGCTATATCCTTGAGCATCTCCTTCCTTCGGTCGCCGTAGCCCGGCGCTTTGACCGCCGCTACCTTCAATACGCCTCGCAGCTTATTGACAACCAGTGTCGCCAGCGCCTCACTCTCCACGTCCTCTGCAATAATCAACAGCGGCTTATTGGCCTTCGCCACCTTTTCCAGCAGTGGTATCAGCTTTGTTACCGCGCTGATTTTGTCCTCATAGACAAGGATATACGGCTTTTCCATCTCGACCGTCATATTCTTTGGGTCCGTCACAAAGTGCGGTGACAAAAATCCCCTGTCGAAACTCATACCTTCTCGGACTTCGACGGTTGTCTCGATGCTCTTTCCTTCTTCGACCGTTATTACGCCGTCTTTGCCGACCCGCCCAAACGCCTCAGCCATAATCTTTCCGATTCCGACGTCGTTGTTCGCGCTGATAGCCGCGATATTGATGATGTCGTCCTTCTTCGTAATATCAATCGGCTTGGCCAGCGACGCTAATTTATCCGTCACCGCCTTCGCCGCAGCCTGCATCCCGCGATTCAGGCTCATCGCATCGGCCCCGGCCGCGAGGTTGCGAAACGCCTCTTTGAACATAGCCTCTGTAAGCACCGTTGCTGTGGTTGTGCCGTCGCCAGCGATTTTCGAGGTCTTGCTGGCCGCCTCCTTGACGAGCGTTGCGCCGAGGTTTTCGCCCTTGTTTATGAGCTCGATTTCCTCAGCGACCGTAACTCCGTCTTTTGTGACGGTCGGGCCGCCCCAGCTCTTGTCTATTACCGCGTTTCGGCCCTTCGGCCCGAGCGTCGTCTTGACCGCCGCGGCGAGCTTTTCCACGCCGGCCAATAGAGCGGCCCGTGCGTCCGATTCAAATGCCAATTCTTTTACTGCCATAGTATCGTTTCTCCTTATTACTTACGTGCCGTGTTCCGTGTACCACGTTCTGCGTCCGGCATTCTGTGTTCCTGATGCGGTCAGGCCGGCGGAGCAGCCTGTACAAATACCGCCTTGTGCCGCATAGAACTGCAAAATTTATACCACTTTGGCCATAGAAAAGAAAGGCCGGCCTTTCCCTGCATCTAAGGACTTGTATAACAATAACTTATGAAAAGCAATTTGACGCGATTTGGCTTTAGCACCGGCGGTCCCTGTGCCATTTTTGGCAAAATCAGGCCTTCCGAAACGCCATCTTGACAGGCAGGCCGATTTGCCGCAGAATGCTCAGAAATCCAGCACCCAAGCGTGAATGAAAA
>CAYSTP010000077.1:0-9546 GCA_964434085.1 uncultured Pirellulales bacterium | reverse complement strand
GAACCCCCGCCCGTTCGGCGGGGGTTTTTCATTATGCCTGCGAACTTATGTGATAGCTGAACTCGAGCACTTTGGGGTTTACCAGCTTACGGTAGTCGGCCATGCTTATTCGCACCGCCTTGTCGTGCAAGCCCGCCTGAAATACTATGTGGTCATCGGCCTCGAGGGCTTTATCCATAATCGTCGGCAAATCGTAGAGAGTTCCGAACGGCGGCTCAGCCCCGAGTTCACAGTCCGCAAACAGATTCCCAATGTCGGTCTCATCCGCCAGGTCAACCTTCTTTGCCCCGAGTTTTTCTTTCAGGCTGCGCAGGTCCACCTTATGGTTGGCATCAAGGACACACATCATCATCTGGCCGTCCACCTTCACAAGCACCGGCTTTGCCACGAATCTGCCCGGCTCATGTTCAACCGCAGCCATACGCTGAGCCGAAAACGTCGGCTTATGCTCAGTGACCTTGTACTTAATGCCTTTGCTCTTCAAAAACTCCAGCACGTTCATTTTCCAGCCTCCCGAAGATTTCCTTTTAATCCTGATTTTCTTCCTTTTTGTCCAGAAGCCCTTTTACTCCCTCGATAAGTTCTTTACCTGATTCCTGCCCCTTTTCGAGCACGTCTTTGCCGCCTGATTCGAGCAGCTTTTGCCCCTGTTTTTTGATTATATCCGTGATATCTCCCAGGTTTTGCAGCGCGCCCTGTACCGAGTTAAGAACATCCTCAGGCAGAATTCCCGCCCCTTGTCTGGCAACGCTGTTTGCAATCGCCACCATCACCTCACTGGCCAGTTTAGCTGTTGTAAGTTTGTCATCGCTGCCCAAATCTTTCATCTCGATTGGGTCGAGTTTAAGTGTCACCGTATCGGCTTGGCCCGGCAGTATCTGGGCCGGCAGCAGCTTCACCTTTACAGTCGTATTTGTAATCTTCAGGTCTTTCACCAGAAGCTTTTTGCCCTCGGCCGCCGGTTCCTTCGGTGCACCCTCTGCCTTCGACAGCGAATTGAGAACGTCTTTCAGGTTGTTGTTCAACCCCTTTTGTTCTATCGCAATCGTAATCCCATCCAGCAGAATCGACTCGATTTCTACCTTATCCGACATCAGTGATTTCATACGGGTTTTGACTTCGCCTTTGCCCAGCTCCAGCAGGTGCTTCTGTTCATAACCTGCCGGATTATCAACCGCCAGTCCTTTAAGCTCGACACGTCCTCTGTATATGGACAGGTCCAGCTCATCGATGGCCACGCCTACCCTCAGTGCCTTGGTTCCCGCCGTTTCGATGCCGACTTTGATTATGTGTTCGCCGAACAACTCGAACCCCAGCAGCAACAGAGCAACCGCAATGATAATTACTATGATAATTGTCTCAACTAGTTTCTTTACCGATTTCATCCTTAAACTCCCTTAAAAAAGAAATGGATTTCCCTGACAGACTTCATTTTATAAGGCTGTTGTCTTACCCACAAGAGATTTTTTTAACGTCTTTTATATGAAGGCCGCCGCAAACAACAGCATAGCCGCCAGGGCCGCCGCCGCTAAGGTAATCCTCGACCACTTGTTATAGCGTGCCAGGCCCGGGTGCCTGTCCTCCACCTCCCAGAAATAATCCTCCAGTTCATCACTGTCCGGTTTTAACCGAACCTGAACGTACACATAAGCCCCAATCGAAACCAGGAACAAAGGCCCCGCCAAAAGCAATACAAGTACTCGAATGTGCATAACTACTCCCGGTTCAGGGTTGTATTATTCTTGGTTTAGTTCGCGCTGCATCCCGTTCACCTTCTCGACGTAAGCCCGCATGTCGAACTTTCTTTTCAGCCCCTGTTGTACTCATATACCTTATTTTTCCGAACACCTTCCCCTCTGCCTGAACGTTCGCAACTCACCACGACCCAGGAGAATAATACTGTGCTGTTCGCCGAACACAAGCCTTAAAATTCCGGCCGAAAAGCGCACAGAATTGCTAAACCACAATTGCTGGTTTCTTGGTTTGACGATGTCAAGGGTTCTTTGTTTTAAGGGCGTCTGTGTGCCAGTCGTTTGGCCAGTCCAGCCAGTGCCGCAATTTTCTCTGTGTCAAGAGGGACACCGCAGCATTCAGTCTGGCCGTCTGTATCATCAGGCTCCTTATCATCCGGATTCGGTCCTCGTTGTTTCGGCTTTCTTCTTGCGAAATTAAGGGCCTCTTGCCGCATGATATTGTTCTTGAGCTGTTCGCTGACCGCAGCCAGCTCGGCGGCCTTTTCGTCTATTTGCCGTTGCAGTTGCAGGTGTTGCTCCTGCATCTGCTGTTCGAGATTTTCTTTCTCGGCGACTTGGCTGTTGAGCTGCTTTTTTACACAGGTCAGCTCATTATCTTTTTCACCAAGTTGCTCATCGGCCTGCTCGAACCGGGATGTGTACTCCTCAAGCTGGTGCCTTACGGCTGCTAACTCGTCGCTGCTCTGCTGAAGCTGCTGCTCCAATTGTGTATGCTGCGATGTCTGCTTCTCGATTTGCTCGGTAACTGTGGTTAGCTCAGCGGTTTTTTCATCGACCTGCTGCTGGAACCGCTGTTGTATAGAGGCTAATTCCGTACTATGCTGCTCGAGTCTGCTCTGGTATTCCTGAAGTTGCTGCTGTGCCTGCTCATACTGGCAAAGCTGCTCCTGCAGTTGCTGCTCCAGATTCCCACGTTCGCATGTCTGGCCGTCGAGTTGCTCTCTTGCACCGGCCAGCTCATTGTCTTTTTCGCTGAGTTGCTGACCGGCCTGCTCGAGCCGGGATATGTACTGCTCAAGCTCTTGTTTTGTATCGGCTAACTCGTCGCCGCGCTGTTGAAGCTGTTGTTCCAGTTCGGTCCGCTGCGATATTTGCTTGTCGATTTGCTCGTTGGCGGTGGTTAACTCGACGGTTGTTTCATCGACCTGCTTCCGTAGCTGCCTGTTTTGCTGTTCGAAGTTTTCTCGCTCGCACGTCTGGATTTCAAGGTCCTTCTTTACACGGGCAAATTCGTCGTCTTTTTTACTGAGCTGTTGATTAACCTGCTCAAGCAGGGATATATGCCCCTGAAGCTGTGATTTTACAGCGGCCAGCTCGTCACCGTGCTGCTGAAGCTGTCGCTCTAATTGGGTACGCTCGGATATTTGTCTGTCGATTTGTTCATTGGCAGCAGCCAGCTCGCCGGTTTTTTGCTCGACCTGCTGCCACATCTGCTGATGTTGCTGTTCGAGGCCCTCTCGCTCGGCAACCTGGCTTTCGAGTTGCTCTTTTGCGATGTTCAGGTTGTTGTCTTTTTCGAGAAGCTGTTTATTGACCAGTTCGAGTTGTGATTTGACGGCGGACAGTTCGTCACTGCTCTGCTCAAGCCGCTGCTTTAATTGCCTTTGCTGCGATGATTGCTCTTTGATTTGCTCGCTGGCTGCCGCCAGTTCGGCAACCTTTTCATCAATCTGCTGTCCCAGCCGTTGGCGGACCTCCCTCAACTGCTGCTCGTGGGACTTTCGCTCGGCGGCTTGATTGCTGAGCCGTTCTTTTACGGCAGCAACCTCCTTGTCTTTATCGGTAAGCTGCTTGTTGGCCTCGTCGAGCTGGGCGATATGCTTTTTAAGTTGTCGCTTTACAGTGGCTAACTCGTCGTCGCGATGCTCAAGCTGCTGCTTTAATTGCGTCCGCTGCGATGTCTGCTGCTCGAATCGCTTATTCACAACAGCCAATTCAGCGGTGCGTTTGTCCAACTGTTGTTTATATTGCTGTAACTGTTCCTGTGCCAGGTTGTTTTCGCTGAGCCGTTTCTGCAGTTGTTTATTGACCTCAGTCAGCAGCGCCTGCTGCTGCTCGAGTTTGCGGCTTAGCTGGCCCTGCGATTGTGTCAGTTGCTCGATTGTCTCGCTCTTTTCGCAGACTTTTTTCTGTAACTGCTCGTTAGCACGGTTCAATTGGTGACTGTGCTCGGCAAAAGATTCCTCCAGTTCTTTGTGTTGGGCGGTTTTCTGCTGTAGCTGCTCGTTCGCCAAATCAAGCTGCCCGGTAAGCTCTTCAATCTGTTGCTGTAGCTGCTGCCGCTGCTCTTTTATCTGTTGTTCAAGACTCTTTCGCTCGGCAACGTGGCTGTCGAGCTGCCTTTTTGCATAGGCCAGCTCGTTGTCTTTCTCGCTGAGCTTTTGACCGGCCCGCTTGAGCTGCGATATATGTTCCTGAAGCTGCGACCTTAGAGCAGCCAGCTCGTCGTCGCGATGCCCAAGCTGCTGCTCGAATTGCACCCGTTGAGATGTCTGCTTTTTGAGTTGTTCGCTGACCGCCTCCAGCTCGGCGGTTCTTTCATTGAACTTCTGCTCTAACTGCTCCCGGACCTCTCTCATCTGCTGCTCGGCCAGGTTTCTGCGGTTGATTTGCTCTTGCAGCTTGTCCCGTGTGGTTTCCAGTTCCGAGCTTTGTCGCTCAATCAGGCCGCAGTATTGTTGAAGTTGCTGTTGCGCCTGTTCGTATTGGCATCGCTGCTCTTGCAAAAGCTGCTCTGTCTGTCTGCGTTGGTCAACTTGCTGTTGCAGATTTTCCTTTACCGAGGCCGACTCGGCGGCCTGCGCATCTAACTGCAAGTGTTGTTGCTCAAGCTCTTGCTGCATCTGCTCGTATTCACTGAGCTTTTGTTGCAGGCGTTCATTAACGTCGTTCAGTAGCGTTTGCTGCTGCTCGAGTTTCCGGCTTAACTCATTGCGGGCGTGTGTCAGTTGCTCGATTGTCTTGCTCTTTTCGCAGGCTTTTTTCTGCAACTGCTCATTAGCACAGCTTAATTGGTGACTGTGCTCGGCAAAGGATTCCTCCAGTTCCTTGTGTTGGGCGTTTTTCTGCTGTAGCTGCTCATTTGCCAAAGCGGCTTGCTCGGTAAGCTCTTTAATCTGTTGCTGCTGTTTTTGAAACTGCTGTTCGAGGTTTGCTCGCTCGGTAGCCTGATTTTCGAGTTGCTTTTTTGTACAGGCCAGTTCGTCATTTTTCTCACTGAGTTGCTGATTGGCCTGCTTGAGTTGCGATGTATGCTCCTGAAGTTGCGACCTTACAGCGACTAACTCGTCGCTTCGCTGCTCAAGCTGCTCATTCAGTTGCTGCCGCACCTGCTGGTGCTGTTGTTCGAGGTTCTCTCGCTCGCATATCTGGCTCTCAAGCTGCCCTCTTATGGCAGCCAGTTCGTCATTCTTTTCACTGAGCTGCCGGCCGGTCTGCTCTAAGCCGGACATGTATTCCTGAAGTTGAGACCTTACAGCAGCCAATTCTTCGCTTCGCTGCTCAAGCTGCTCATTCAGTTGCTGCCGCACCTGCTGGTGCTGTTGTTCGAGGTTCTCTCGCTCGCATATCTGGCTCTCAAGCTGCCCTCTTATGGCAGCCAGTTCGTCATTCTTTTCACTGAGCTGCCGGCCGGTCTGCTCTAAGCCGGACATGTATTCCCGAAGTTGAGACCTTACAGTTACTAATTCATCACTACTCTGCCCAAGCTGTTGTTCCAGTTGCATCCGCTGCGATGTTAACTTCTCGACTTGCTCATTGGCGGTGGTTAGCTCGCTGGTTTTTTTATCTATCTTCTGCTGTAATTGCTCCTGGACCTCTGTTATCCGCAGCTCGGCCGCCTGCTTCTGGACTGTCTTCAACAGTATCTGCTCATTGGCGCAAGCTGCCTGTTCGGTAAGCTGCTGAATCTGCTGCTGCAACTGCCTTTTAACGGTCGCTAATTCTGAACTTTTCTGCTCAAGTCCCTCTCGGTATTGCTCAAGTTCCTGTTGCGCCTGCTCGTACTGCGAATGCTGCTTCTGCAGCAGTTGCTCCGTTTGTCTGCGATGGTCGAGTTGCTGCTCTAAGGCTTCTTTAATTTGGGCCAGCTCAGATGTCTGCTCGGCCGTTTGTTGTTTATGATTGTCTAACTGTTCCTGTGCCTGCCGGTATTCGCCGAGTTTTTTCTGCAGTTGTTCATTGACCTCGTTAAGCAGCGCCTGCTGCTGCTCGAATTTCCGGCCTAACTGCTCGCGCGACTGCGTTAGTTGTTCGATGGTCTGGTTCTTTTCGCGGACCTGTTCGTGCAACTGCTCATTAAACCTGCACAATTGACGATTTTGTCCGAGCAGCAGCCTCTCTTCGTGTACCTGCTCAGTTAGGTCAACAATCAGGAATATAAACCCTTCCGTCCGGCCCGACGGACCTTTGAGCGGCACTATCTTGGTTGTTGTTGAAAAGACCGTTCCATCGGCCTTTACATGTTCTATAGGACCGCAAATTGTTCCCCTGCGCTTCACCTCGTCCATCAGCGGCAGTACGTCGGACTGCATCTGCTCGTGACTGTGAAATGTCCCGATGCCAACCTCCGTCAGGGCCGCTGCTGATTCGTAGCCGTGCATTGTGGCGAATACGGTATTGGCGTACTGCAAGACCCCGCGCGCATCGGTAACGGCTATACCCTCGCATGCCGTTTCCGCCATTGTGGCCAGGTAGCGGATGTCCCTTTCGATGTGCTGTAATTGCATGGCCTTGTACTTCCCTGTCTTCCTGTAAAACAACAAACAGCTTCCTTCGCTTGTTCCGGGCGAAATCAGCCCGGACCGTCAAACATTATCGGTTGAATCAGTCTGTTGCTTTTTTAGTTTTGGTCCCAAAAGTCTCTTTTTAAGCCGCACATTTACGATAAACAATGGTTATCGGTCTTTCCTGCCCCGCAGGTTATAACCGCCTTGAAAAGACCTCCGGGCAGGTTATAATGCCGGTTCCTATAATCTTTTTCTTTTTGATGAAAGGACCCTCGATTATGGATAACAAAGTATCAATTATGCCGTGTCTCGATATGCAGAACGGCAGAGTCGTAAAAGGCGTTCACTTCGTTGATATCCGTGACGCAGGCGACCCCGTCGAATGCGCCAAGGCCTATTGCAAAGCCGGCGCCGATGAGCTTGCTCTTCTCGATATAACCGCAACGGTTGAAAACCGCCCGACAATGCTCGATGTCGTGAGAAATGTCGCTGCTGTCGCGACAGTTCCTTTCACGGTCGGCGGCGGTATTTCTGACGTCAAATCCGCAGCCGCAGTCCTCGAAGCCGGTGCAGATAAAATCTCCACAAGCAGCGCCGCTTTTCGCAGGCCGGAGGTTATAAAGCAGATGGTCAAAGAGTTCGGCCCGGACAAAGTCACCGTCGCCATTGACGTTGACCACAACAAGGCGTTGCCGTCCGGCTACGAGGTCTATATCGACGGAGGCCGAACCGCAACCGGAACCGACGCTCTTGAATGGGCAAAAAAGGTCGATGGCTTCGGCATTGCTGTAATCCTGCCGACCAGTAAGGCCACCGACGGCGCCAAGACAGGATTCGACCTGCCGCTGATAAAGCTCATCGCCGAGAATTGCTCCGCCGCCGTCGTCGCCTCAGGCGGCGCCGGTAAAATGGAGCATTTCTACGACGCCGCAAAAGCCGGGGCCTCGGTCCTGCTTGCAGCCTCGGTCTTTCACTTCCACATCATCGATATACCCGAGCTGAAAGAGCACCTCAAATCCCGCGGTGTAAACATAAACTCACCATGAGACCTGAGGAAAGTTATATATCAGGGATGACCTCAGGATACACCTGGCCTGTTGCGGTTATCCGAAATACATACACAAGGCCTTTTTTGAGCTTGGCGTAAGTGACATTGCCGTAAATCGCTTCAATGTCATACTGTGCCAGCAGGTATGGGTCGTTTGCCAGCTCCCAGATGCTCGACCAGAAAAGCTCACGGTGTTTCAACGGAAGCTCCTGAAAAAGCTGCTTGTATCTTTGCGGTTCGGCCCCCGGCTCTTCGATTGGGAAACCATCCTGCGGGCTCATCTGCTCACCGTAAACGCGCCGCCATAGATATAAGCTCCTCTTTTTACCGTCCATTACCATCTTGTTTCCGAACTTGACTATCAGTGCGTCGAAATGAACGACGTCGCCATTGACGGTATATTGTTTTTCGAGGACGGTCTGGAGGTCATTGTCCCTCGCGGTTTCTACGAACTTGAGGGTCGTCGAAATGACCTTTCCATTTTCGTCTTTTTGTTGGTTCAGCACCTTTGCATAGCCTATCTTACCCTCATCCGTCAGATTGGTCAGGGCCTGCTTGAGCTGTTTGTTCTCGGCGAACAAATTATGCAGGACCGACCCACCTCGATATACACCTACGGATATGAACAGGACCGCTATCGCAAACATAATTGTAATAGCCGCCGCCGGCAGACGCGTAATGATTTTGTACACGGACCTCATATGTAAAGTATCGGTAAAAGAACGGCTTTTTGTGAACCCCGTGTATCAAGGGCCGATAACGGTTTAAGTCCTTGCCAACTGAAGGGAAATGGCTTGCAAAGGCGTAGTTGGAAGTGCCTTTCTTTTGCCTTGATGTAAGAACGCGACTGAAGTAGCATCTGGCTGTTATGGTTCAGCCCGGCCGGCTATCAGTGCAAGATGCTCATAGAGTACCACTCTGGCGCAGCACAACAGCAATCCTGCTGCTCATCTTGTTATTGGCGGCATTCCTGCGTCTGTTCGAGTTAGGCCAATCTCCGCCCGGTTTAAATCAGGACGAAGCCGCCAATGCCTGGAACGCATACTGTCTGCTCAAAACCGGCAAAGACCAGGTCGGCGTCTCCTGGCCTATTCTTTACACACGTGGCCTGGGAGGCAACAGCAGCACGCTGTACATCTACTTTATGATGCCGTTTCAGGCCCTTGGAGGCCTCAACATATTCACCACACGCCTTCCCGGTGCAGTCAGCGGGACATTGACGGTCTTGCTCATTTATTTTGTGGGCAAACGCTTGTTCGACCGGCAGGTCGGTCTTACCGCTGCGCTGCTGCTGGCATTAAATCCCTGGCATCTTCAGCAGAGCCGCTGGGGGCACGAAGCCACTCTATGCCCCTTGCTCGGCATCGCACCTCTGGCTATACTGCTCTGGGCAAATATGCCCATTAGTGACAATAAAACTGGTGCGCCCAGACCCCTTTTGGCGCTGCTTGCCGGGGCTGTAGCTGGAATCGGCTGTTACGGCTACCACTCGGTGCGCATATTCATCCCCGTTTTCCTGTTTGCTATTGTTTTGTTAACGATACCCCGGTGGTGGCATTGCGTCAGGACCAGAAAGGGTGCTTTGGCTGTAGCTGCTTTGATTTTGGGTTTCGCCGTTTTTTTTGGCCCTCTCGTCTGGGAGCATGTATTTCATCCTGAGGGTATTTCACGTCACGGCATAGCGCACGTCAAAGCTGGAGTTTACCTCGGTGAGGCGCCCCTTGGCACGGCCGTCAAAAATATCCTCAGTCGTTACATTCATCACTTCGGCCCGGAATTTCTTTTTATTCGCGGCGACCACCGTATTACACAGTCGCCGCCGGGTTCCGGCCAGTTTCACTGGTATATGCTTCCACTCATGCTGGCCGGATTGATTTTTATTCTGCGCCTCTTTAAGTCATCCGCCTCTGCCGGAGTAACGCTGGCCTTTGTTATCGCTTATCCTGTCGGCGATAGCCTGTTCCGTACGGTGGGGGGTATGCACGCGCTTCGCAGTGCGCCGGGCCTGTGCGGCCTG
>CAYSTP010000076.1:0-9640 GCA_964434085.1 uncultured Pirellulales bacterium | reverse complement strand
AATTGAGGCAATCTCTGTCGATTCTTCCATCGAGTAAGTGTATGGTTCTCTGGGCCCTTGAGGCGATACCCTCATCGTGAGTGACAACGATAAGGGTCTTATTCCTGGCCTGGAGTCCGTCGAGGATAGCAAGTATTTCGGCGCCGCTCGCCGAATCGAGATTTCCGGTTGGTTCGTCAGCCAAAAGTATCACCGGGTCATTTGCAAGGGCCCGGGCGATTGCGACTCTCTGCTGCTGGCCGCCGCTCAGTTCGGCGGGTCTGTGTTTGATTCGGTCGCCGAGACCAACTATGTCAGCCAGTTCCCGGGCGCGGCGATTGCTATCTGCGGCTGAGACACCCTGGTAAAACATGGGCAACTCGATATTTTCGAGAACATTTAGCTGGGCGATGAGATTATATGACTGGAAGATAAAGCCGATTCGCTTGCCGCGTATCTGCGACAATTCGGTATCGTTCATACGTGAAACGTCGCTTCCTCCCAGAAAATATCTTCCGCTGCTCGGCCTGTCCAGGCAGCCAAGAAGATTAAGAAGCGTCGATTTTCCCGAACCGCTGGGCCCCATTATGGCAAGGTACTGGCCCTGGCTGACGGCAAGGTCCACATCCCTCAGGGCTTGAAGGTGAGTCTTACCCATCATATAGGTCTTGCACATTTTTTCAATCTTAACAACTTCCATTTTATGCTAATCCCAATAAGGCTAAAAAAAGAAATGAACCTTTGCGTGATTTTAATTATCCGGCTGTGTTCCGCCGCGCGAACGTCTGAATCCGCCGCGACCACCGCCCGGCCCACTATCCTGCCCGCCGCCCTGCTCGCCGCCCGAACCTTGCCGATTCTGCATTCGCTGCATAAACTGCTGCATCTCTTTTCGGATTTCTTCCTTGAACTTTTCCGGGTCCTCTTGTCTGAGCTTGTTAAACCGCTCGTATTTTTCCGGGTCGAACTGCTTCATCCCCTGCAAAATCTGGTCTATTCTTTCATCGGTAAGCTCGAACGTAAAGGACTCCTGTCCGCCCTGCGGGCCTCTCTGTTCTTCGGCGCCGGCCCGGGTCTGTTCTTCGGTACCGGCTTGGGTCTGTTCTTCCGCGCCGGTCTGCGGCCGCTCTTTGACGCCGGCCTGCTGCTGTTCTTCGCCTTGGGTGCCTGGTGTCTGATTTTGTAACGGTTCTGCCGGACCCGTTTGACCTGCCGGAAGGCCTCGAATACGCGGCGGGTTCAAAAGCACCCTGTCGCCCTTCGTAAGGCCGGATTTCACTTCAACGAAGTCGGCGTTGAATGCGCCGAGCTCGACCTGCTGCCTGACCGGCACAGCCGAGTTCAGAACGTAGCAATATTTCCTGCCGGCGTCGGTAATAACGGATTGTATCGGAACGGTGAGAACATCCTTGAGATGGTCAATTATGATTTCGACCCTTGCCGACATTCCGCTCTTTATGAACTGGTAAGTGCCGTCAATAAGGACCTCGGTGGCGTAGACCTTAAGGTCGGGATTCCAGAAGTTTTCAGGGTCGGCAAGAGGGGCCTTTCTCAAAACACTTCCCGTGAAGGTCTTGTCGGGAAAGGCAGAGATAACGATTTTAGCGGGCTGGTCCGGCTCGATTCTTCCTATCCATGTTTCGTGCACCTTCAGGTCGACCTTCATCTTCGAGGTGTCTGGAATCGAGATGATGCGCTGCCTTTCACGTATTTCGGCGCCGACCTCAATAAGTTCCCGAGACCTTTGTCTGGCGTCGAGCAGGCTCGAGCCGTAAACCACCTGGCCCGGCACGGGCGCCTTTATGGTGCACGCTACGAGCTGAGCCTTGTATTTATCGAGTCGTTCTTTCTGCAGGTCGTAGGTTGCTTTTTTGTTTCGCAGCTTGGCCTGTTCCTGTGCCAGCCTCGAGCGCGACCTGGCCTCAATTCGGTCGAGCTCTCGCATTGCCTCGTGGTAGTTGCTGAGCAATTGCTGGGTCTGCTTGGGAAATTCATACAGTTTGAACAGCTCCAGAGCGATTTTGGCATTTTCGAGCTTTGCCTCGAGGCTCTGTACGTCGAGCCTGTCGGCAATGAGGTCGAATTCGGCTACATATTTTTTTTCGTAAAGTCTTTCGGTTCCTTCAAGCATTTTTTTGGCTCGACTAAGCTCACTTTCAGTAAGGCTGATGCCGTTCTTAAGCTCTTTGAGTCTCTGGAGGGCCTCGCCGTTGATGTGTTCATCGGCAAGCAGAGCTGCAGCGTCAATCTCAGCGGCGGATTCGTTATAGTCCGCCACGACCGGAGCTGCCAGCTCTTCGCCGAGGTACTTTTTGAAATCCATAAGCGCGAAGCGCATGTTCAGTTCACCGGACTGGATGTCGCTTTCGTTCTGCTTGATTTGTATGGCGAGTGATTCTTTGGCGTCTTCCAGGTCGGCTTCAGCGTTCGAGAACGTTACTTCCTGCTGGGCAAGTGATTCCCTTATCTGTGAGGAATCGAGCTCTGCGATTACTTTTCCATTTTTGACATCTTCCTCGGTGATAATGGTGCCCTCATCGACGATGCTTATGAGCGAGGTCCTTCCTTCGACTTTGCACATTATGTCGGTGGAGTTAAGCGCTTTAATATCGCCGGACTCAGTCACACTGATGACCAGGTCGCCTCGTGTGACGGCGTGGGTGGTCAACTGGACGGCGCGTGTGGCGGCCGGGGATTCGATTTTGCCTCGAAGGTAGTACAGGGCGGCAGTAACCACAACGGCAGCGACAACGATGACGGCCGCGATTCGAGTTAGTTTTCTTTTTGAAACGGTTCTGGATTTCTTTGTTTTTTCGGTCATTGGTTTTCCTGCAATGGGGCGTCCAAACGCGATACGTTGCGTTCGGGCACGCCCTGCCACATTCCGTCCGGTTTGACCTGGAGAACACCGATGTCGCGGTAGAAACTAAGCTTGGCAATAACATGGTCTACGAGTGCGGCGGTCAGGTTGTTCTGTGCTTCGAGAAGCGCGTCCTGAGCATCGAGGAGGTCTCTGGTCGAGACGCGACCCTCTTCAATCAGCATAGTGGTGCTTTCGACGCGTTTTTCGGCCAATTCAAGACTGTTTTTCTGGATTTTATATCTTTCGGCGGTCTCATTAAGCTGCCTGTAGGCCTGCCTGACAGCAAGTGCAATGTTGTCTCTGTCGAGGTCGTATTGCCTCTGTGTCTGCGAAAGCATAATGAGGCTTTCCCTATAGGCGTTTCTTTCGGCCAATCGGTCAAGCGGTAAATCAGCTTCGAGACCGAGCGCATAATCTCCCAAGTGAACCGGCAGTCGGGCAAACCTGGTGCGTCCGGTTGAATCGACATCGGCGCTTGCGATAAGATTTAACTCGGCGCCGAGGTTGTCTTCGGCGATTACAACCTTGCGTATAGCATCATCGACCCTGTCGGTACTGTTTGCAAGGTCAAGCCTGTTGAGCATAGCGGTATCGACGACCTCGTCGATTGAGTACGGAGCCTCGGTAACTCCGGCGTCTCTGAGCTGCTGCAGCGCGTTCGGGTCAAGGTATACGTTCGCGTCGGTAGGCAGGGCCAGAGTGACTTTCAACTCGTCGAGCGACTGCTGGTACCGCTCGCGGGCGCTTACCAGATTGTCTCTGGCGCGGAGCCAGTCCTGAACGGCTTGGTCAACCTCAAAGCGGTTTCGGCGTCCGGCTTCGGCTTCCATCTGGAGCCTTTCCTTGGATTGGAATCTTCTTTCGTAGTTGTTTTCAGCGTTCTTGACCTCGTCAAGTCTTTGCAGGACGCGATAGTAATCGTCGACAACCGAAACGACGAAGGTTTTTCTATATCTATTGAAGGAGCGAATCTGGTACAGCACCTCACGCTGGGCCTGTGTCAGACTTTCAAGGGCGATTTTTTTGCCCGCGCCCCGCAGAAGCGGTTTTGTTACGGTGGCTGTAAGAACCGAGGCGAGGCTCTCACGGGGGTCTCCAGTCAGAAATCGTGCCCAGTCCAGGGCAATAGCAACACCGATTTGTGTACCATCGGCAAGGAGCTGGTTAAAGCCAAGCTGGTTTGACTGAGTGAGCCGCTCCTCGGTGCTCTCCTTGCCCCCCATCTCCGTCTGGCGGTTCTTGTGGTAGAAGAAATCCACCGTACCAAACCACTGCATCTCGTAATCGTGCATGACGCCGGTAAGGTCAAGTGCAGTGAGGTAGAGCTGCTCTTTCTGCCGTTGATATTCACGGTTTCGCGCGGTGGCGATGGCTACAGTATGCGGCAGGGTAATCATTCCCGTAATTGGAGTGTTGGGCTCTAAAGTCAAATCATTGGGCGAAGGCTGAACGTCGCTGATTCTGTAGTTCGCCTTTTGGCCGAAGTCGTTGTCCCAGACCTTGTCGATGATTCCGTAGGTCTGCTCGTCAGCTTCAGATTTATATTTTTCCGTACTGCAGCTACAGAATAATACGAGTCCGCAAAGCGCGGCTAGACAGCCATAAACACGCGCAGATTTTATAAAACCATGCGTCATCCTACCCAGCTCCAACGGGGTTGTCCCAAAGGGTTCCTATTCCATGATATATAACGAACTCCGAACGCTGTTTATTGCGTTTGGAGTACCCGCCGTAAAACCGGCCTATACCCCCTTCGGCGTTATTATTGTAGCAGAAAAGCATTTGATAGAAAAGGATAAAAAGGTCGGGTGATTCGGTGAGGCTGTCAAAATGCGGATGTTCCGATAAACGAGGTTTTTTGGGTTATTTGCAGGGGTTTTGGGCGCAAGGACATGGAATTTGGTTGCAAAGAGGCACTGCGGCAGATAATGTATGCGGTTTGCAGGGCGGCGTAGCCAAGTGGCCTAAGGCGTCGGTTTGCAAAACCGATATTCGTGGGTTCGAATCCCACCGCCGCCTTATATAGCGACGCACCTGCCAGCTCACGCCGGCAGGTGCGTTTTGCGTTCAGCCGGAACTATCAAAGCAATATCAGTCAACCAGCTCGACGCTGTTGCCCCTGGTGAAAGCCAATTTCAGCACGTCCGGTTGCTGGGTTCGTTCTTTATCGGGGAATTCAGCGGCGGTATACTGGCTCCTGAGCTTCTCAGAGTACTCGTACACTTTGCCGGTTTTGATATCAATCAGCAGCCTGCCGGTGTAATTGTCTTCGGTATCGAAGAAGCTTTCAAACGTTTCAAGCGAGTCAGCCTTGCCGAGCTGTTTTGATGCTGGTGTTGCGCTCATCTCAATCAGGGCCAGCCTGTCGTTGTTCTGGTTTGTGATTTTTTTGACGGCATAGACTTTTTCATAGTTTTTCGGTATCAACGCCCCCTGGGGCGAGGAAACGACACGAGACCATGTATCGCCGACTTTGAGAGCCTTTGTATCCTTGTCGGGCAGCGCAAGAATTTCGTGACGGCGTTTGATACTTTCGTCGCCGAGGAATTGTTCAGCCGTGCGGGCGTCTGGCCCGGTTTTTACGGCATTGCGCGCGGAATCAAGGTTGGAGATTTGAACGACCTTCCCGGAAGGAGAGACTTTAATAGTGTAAGTCTGACCGATGAGCCTGGCGAAAGCACTTGCGGCATCGGCCTGTCTTGAGCTGTCAAAGTCAATATATACAACATCAGCACTGCTGCTGAAATAGTTCAAGGCCTTTATGGTAATCTCGGCGGTTGTATTCTTTTCGGCATCGACGTTTGTAATGAGCTGGTCATAGGTGACTTCAACATTCAGTTCGGTGACTTTCTCTGTTTTTTTGTTAGAAGTGGGCTGGTCGAAAAGATAGTCTTTTCGAAAGACTTCTACAGCCCTGTAGGTAGAGACCTTGCTCTGCACCGGCTTGATGGCAACCTCGGTTTCGGGAGCACAGCCGTAGAAAAATAAAGTGACGAGCAAAGCCGAAATGGTCGCCGCAAAGTGTTTTTTCGCAGTCATTATCGATTCCTTAATTGTGTGTTAAGCATAAATCTTAAGTTCCGAGTGTATAGTGAATTATGAGGAGCCCAATTTGCAAACAAGCGCAAAATGAGAGCCACAAGGCACGATTCTAAGGGCTGTAAAGAAAGAATCAAGAAAAATTTAGTCAAGACCCAAAACCCGGAACTCAGTCCGGCCTCCGGTGCCTGGGGTATGGGGTATGACGCCCAAAGTTCGGCGGAATTTTAAGCGGGTGTTTTTGTTTGATTTTTCCTGTCGGTTTATGGATAATCAGGCACTAACAACGGGAGTCATAAAAGGGGACAGACAAATGAGCAGAGAGGATTCATCGGGGGTGTTACACTCGGGGTGTATGCGGATGCGCCAGCGAGACGGTGCAGAGCGCACTCTCATGCCGACCGGCAGTTTTAATCCGGACAAAACCAGTTGTGTGGATGTCCGGACTGTAATTGTCAACATATCGAATATGAGGTTCGGGATGTATCGGGAGGACAATTATGCTGCTCGAAAGTGTCAATCGCGGTTCTGACAGAATCACAAGTTGGCGGCTGCCGTCACAGACAAAGAGCCTTTGCCCGGTCTGCCTGCAGGTGGTGAAGGCCGAACTGTTCGAGGAAAACGACAAGGTAATGATGGGCAAGAGCTGCGCGGAGCACGGCCACTTCAAAGAGCTAATCAGCAGTGATGCGGAGTTTTTTATGAAGATGCGCCGTGTGCACTACGAACGGCCCTGCGCCGTGGAAAATCTGCTGCGGAACCGGTCGCAATGTCCGGACCAGTGCGGGCTGTGCGAGCAGCACTTATCGAGTCCGGCGATGGTGAACATTGACCTGACAAATCGATGCAACCAGAATTGTCCAATCTGTTTTGCGAACTCCAACGCGGAGGGCCGGGTTTATGAGGTGACCCTGGAGCAGGTCAAGCGAATGCTCGATGACGCGGCGGCAATGAAGCCAAAGAAGGCGTCGTGTCTGCAGTTCGTGGGAGGTGAGCCGACAATTCACAAAGACTTTCCGGAATGTGTGCGCCAGGCGAGCTTGCGGGGGTTCGGGCACGTCCAGGTGGCAAGCAATGGAGTGAAATTTGCACAGAGCGCCGAATTTGCACAGGCGGCAAGTGCGGCCGGTCTGAATCAGATATACCTGCAGTTCGACGGGCTGGACGACGAGATTTATAAACAGACGCGAGGCAAAGCACTTCTCGAAACGAAACTGACGGCGGTTGAAAATATACGCAAGGCAAATATGCGAATCGTGCTGGTGCCGACAATAGTAAAGGGTGTGAATGATAAAGAGGTCGGGGCGATTACCCGTTTTGCAATGGCCAACACCGATGTAATCACCGGGATAAGCTGGCAGCCGGTGTCGATAACGGGCAGGATTGACGAAAAAAAGCGGCAACAGATGAGATATACGCTGACGGACCTGGCGCGAGACCTCGAAGAGCAGCTTGGCTTTATTGATATGCATCGGGACTGGTGGCCTTTTTCGATAGTCAGTCCGTTTTTGCGTTTGATGACGGCGGTGGAAGGTGAACCGCAGACTTCAGTAAGCTGCCATCCGCACTGCGGTACGGCTACTTACATAGTGGTCGATAAAGAAAAGAACCAGGCGGTTCCGCTGTCTGCCTTTGTCGATATAGAGCAGGCGATGGCGGCGGTGGACAAGATGGCGGCAAGAATAGAGAAATATCCCCTGCTGAAAAAGATGACCGTGCTTTCGGCGATGAAAACAATGAAAAAATCCTATCACGAAGAAAAGGCCCCCGAAGGCTGGGGGTTCGACGGGCTTCTGGACTTTGTCAAGAGTTTCGCCGAGTTCAATAAGCAGCATGAAGACATGGCCTCGTTTATGAATAACCTCAGAGAGCGGCGGTTCGGAACGCTTTTGATGGCGGCGATGCATTTCCAGGATGTATATAATTATGAGATTGACCGGTCACAGCGCTGCGTGATACTGTATGCGGCGCCGAACGGCAGATTCTATCCGTTCTGTACGTGGAACAGCGGGCCTTGCCATCGGTATCATGTGGAAAAAGCGTATTCGCGGCCGACCAGACAAATCAGCGAAATAAGCGGCGAAGAAGCAAAGAGACAATCCCCGGCGATTAGATAAGGGGGCTGTCGCTGATTACACCGATTAAAATGATTACATCAGATAAATAAATGTAATCCGTGATTTATTTTTAATTTGTGTTCATTCGTGTTAATTCGTGGTCAAATTCGAGGTTCATGTGCAGGTCAAAATCGGCAACTCGATACTCGAACTTGTCCGGGGGGACATTACAGAGCAGGACACCGAGGCGATAGTAAATGCGGCTAACCGCCAACTGATTCTTGGCGGCGGTGTAGCCGGAGCGATACGCACAAAAGGCGGCCCGGAAATACAAAAGGAGTGTAGCAGGATTGGCGAAACTTTCGCCGGAGGAGCGGTCAAAACGACCGGCGGGAATCTGAAGGCCAGATACGTTATTCACGCCGTCGGGCCTCGGATGGGTGAAGGCGATGAGGACAACAAGCTCAAAAACGCAACCCTAAACTCACTTAAAATTGCCGAACGTGACGAAATGAAAAGTATCTCCTTCCCGGCGATAAGCACCGGGATTTTCGGGTTTCCAATAAGACGATGCGCTGAAATCATGCTCGGCGTGGTGATGGATTATCTGCAAAAAAATACAAAACTCGAAAAGGTGGTGTTCTGTCTCTTTACCGAGGCGGATTATAAGGTCTTCGAAGAGCAGCTAAATAGGCAAATCCAGTAATGAGGGCAATGCTTCTTGGTAAACCGGCGCCTGCAGAAGAGAGACCCCTTTATTTCGGTAACATACCTGTTCCGAAACCGGGCGAAAAAGAAATTCTGATTAAGGTGTCTGTGTGCGGTGCGTGCCATACCGACCTCGATGAGGCTGAAGGCCGGCTTGAAACGGGCAAAAGCCCCATCGTGCCGGGCCATCAGGTCGTGGGGGTAGTCGCTGAAAGAGGAGTCGATGCCAAAAAATTTGAAATCGGCGACCGGGTCGGGGTGACGTGGCTGTATTCGAGCTGCGGAAAATGCGACTTCTGCAAAAGGGGCAATGAAAATCTCTGCGAAAGCGCCCGGTGGACCGGCAAGGACGCCGACGGCGGTTATGCGGAGTATATGGTCATCGAGCAGGATTTCGCATATAAGCTGCCGAATGGGTTTTCAGACTTGCAGGCTGCGCCGCTGTTGTGCGCCGGTGTGGTCGGCTATCGTGCGTTGCGACTTGCCGATATCAAAGACGGTCAGGTAGTGGGGATGTACGGTTTCGGTGCGTGTGCGCATATTCTTATTCGAGTGGTTAAGCATAAGTTTCCGAACAGCCCTGTTTATGTGTTCACCAAGACGCAGGAGCATATCGATTTGGCAAAGAGCCTCGGCGCCGACTGGACCGGCAGAAGCGGGGATAAACCCCCCGCCCTGTTGGATAAGGCCCTGGATTTTACGCCGGTCGGCGAATGTATCCGTGATGCTCTTGCAGTCCTGCAAAGAGGCGGCCGACTGGTAATCAACGCCATACGCAAGGAGACGCCCGTCCCGTCGCTGGATTATGCGAAGTACCTCTGGCTGGAAAAAGAGATTAAGAGCGTTGCGAATGTCACCAAGGCCGACGCGGAGGAATTCCTACCCATCGCCGCCGAGATTGGAATCGAACCGACGACTGAAGAATTTGCATTGGAAGATGCCAACGAAGTCCTGATTCGTATAAAACACTCGCGCCTCAAGGCCGCCGCAGTCC
>CAYSTP010000075.1:0-9821 GCA_964434085.1 uncultured Pirellulales bacterium | reverse complement strand
ATGACAAAACCGCGGCGGTGATACTGCAGAACCCCAACTTCTTCGGCTGTATCGACGACTTTACAGACATCGCAGAAGCCGCACACGAAAAGGGTGCACTTTTGATTGTGTCCTGCTATCCGATATCGCTCGGGATACTCAAGACGCCCGGCGCGATGGGCGCAGATATTGTTACCGGCGAGGGCCAGAGCCTTGGTATGCCGATGTCGTTCGGCGGGCCGTATCTGGGTTTTATGTCGTCGCGCATGAAATACGTGCGCAAGATGCCGGGTAGAATCGTCGGTCAGACCAGAGACAGAAACGGTAAACGCTCATTCGTCCTTACGCTCCAGGCAAGAGAGCAGCATATAAGAAGAGATAAAGCCACGTCGAACATCTGCTCTAATGAAGCGCTGTGCGCATTGACCGCGCTGGTATATCTGCTTTTGATGGGCAAAGAAGGCTTGGTTGAGACGGCGCAGCTCTGCGCCGACAAAGCCAATTACGCCTACGAGCGGCTGACGGCCATACCGGGCGTCAAGCCGCACTTCAAGGCCAAGTGGTTCTTCAATGAGTTCGTCCTCGATTTGCCCTGCGATGCCGCGGACGTCGTCGCCCGGCTGATTGAAAGAGGTTTCGCCGCAGGTTTCCCGCTGAACAGATACTACGAAGGCATGGACAACTCGCTTCTTGTCTGTGTCACCGAGAAAAGAACAAAGCAGCAGATAGGCATGTTCGCCGAGGCTCTGGAGAGCGTTCTATGAAGCTGGCATTTGAAAAATCCGTTGCGGGACGCAGAGCTATAAGGATAGATTCAAGCGACGTTCCTTCGAAGATAAGCTTCAAGAAGGAGCTTCTGCGGGACATCCCGGCGCCGCTGCCGGAACTCAGCGAGCTCGACGTCGTGCGGCATTTTACTGCGCTTAGCAGGATGAATTTCGGCGTGGATACCAATTTCTATCCTCTCGGCTCCTGCACGATGAAATACAACCCGAAGGTCTGCGAGCGAATAGCCTCTTATCCCGGCTTTGCACATCTGCATCCTCTGCTGCCGCAGTTGAGGATGGGCGGAATGTTGACACAGGGGGCGCTGCAAATCCTCTACGAGATGGACCTGCTGCTTCGTGAAATTACGGGCATGGCGGGTTTCACCACCCAGCCGATGGCGGGGGCACACGGCGAGCTGACTGGTATCATGATTATGGCTGCGTATCACAGAGACAAAAGCAACAAAAAGACAACTGTACTCGTCCCCGACAGCGCGCACGGCACAAACCCGGCAAGTGCGGCCATAGCAGGTTATAAGGTGCTGGCTGTGCCGAGTAATGATAAAGGCGTCATGGACGTCGATGCGCTAAAGAGTATGCTCAACGACGAGGTGGCGGGACTGATGCTGACCTGCCCCAATACGCTGGGCCTTTTCAATCCTCACATCAAAGACATTTGCGACCTTGTGCACAGTGTCGACGGGCTTGCTTATTACGACGGTGCAAACCTAAATGCGATAGTCGGCAAGGCCCGGCCGGGCGATTTCGGTTTTGATATCGTGCATCTGAACCTTCACAAGACATTTGCAACGCCTCACGGCGGAGGCGGCCCCGGTTCAGGGCCGGTGGGTGTAAAAGAAAGACTCGTCGACTACCTGCCGGTATCAATTGTGGTGAAAAGAAACGACGGGACGTTCGCGCTCGAGTACGACAGGCCCAAGTCTATCGGCTATATCGCGCCGTTCTACGGCAACTTCGCCATAGTGCTGCGGGCTTACGTTTATATACTGATGCTCGGAAAACAGGGCCTGGCGCGCGTCGCAGAAAATGCCGTGCTCAATGCAAACTACATTCGCTCGAAACTAAAAGATTATTATAAAAGTGCAGCGGACGGCGTATGCAAGCACGAGTGTGTGCTCAGCCCGACAAAGGAAATGCTTGATAACGGTGTCCACGCGATAGATGTCGCAAAGGCTCTCATCGACAGAGGATTTCACCCGCCGACGGTATATTTCCCGACAATTATTAAAGAAGCCCTGATGATTGAGCCGACCGAAACCGAAAGCAAAGAGACACTCGACGAATTCATTGCCGCGATGATAGAAATAGCAAAACAGGCGAAGGCTGAGCCTGAAAATCTGAGACAGGCACCGGTCACGACGCCTGTATCAAGGCCTGACGAAACCGCCGCGGCGAAGAACCTTGACATCGCTTACTTAGAAAAATAACTCCTTCTATTCAGGTAATGGCTGCGAGACCCTGTGGGGTAAATCCTCTGATTCGAACGTCGCCCTCGAAGGACTTAACCTCGATATGGTGCAGGCTGACTCCATTTTTCAGACCTATCAACGTCTGTGCAATATCAGCAGAACCTGCACCGCCGAGAAGCTTCGGTGCAATATAAATACACAACTCGTCAGCCAAACCTTCGCGGATGAAAGAAGCAAGTATTTTCGGTCCGCCTTCAACAAGAACCTGTGTGACACCTCTTTTGCTCAGCTCATCGAGAACAAAGGCAAGGTTCGATTCGCCCTGTAAGTCCCCAAAGGTCAAAATCTCAACGCCTGCCTTTTCAAGTAATTCTTTTTTGTTCGCGCTGTTTGTAGCGGAACCGGCGTATGCCACGACGATGACCGGCTGTTTCTTCGCTGTCTTTACAAGCTGACAATCCGCAGGTATGCGAAGGTGGCTGTCCATAACAATGCGCGTAAGCTCTTTTGTCCTACTTTTTGCGCCTCTCGGCGTCAGCAGCGGGTCATCGGCAAGGACCGTGCCGACTCCGACGAGTATCGCCTGGGCGCGGTTGCGCAGCTTATGCACGTCTTTTCGACTCGCCTCGCCTGACATCCATCTCTGCTTATCGTTAGTGTAAGCCAGCTTGCCGTCAATGCTCTGCGCCCATTTGAGAATTACCCATGTCCTGCCGGTGGAGGCGAATTTGATGAAGGGGGCATTGAGAAGTCTGGCCTGCTGTTCACAGAGGCCGACTTCGACTTCGATGCCGGCCTGTCTGAGCTGTTCGAAACCTTTTCCGCGCGCGTGAGCGGACGGGTCGGTCATAGCGGCGACAACTTTGGCGATTTCGGCGTCGATAATTGCCCTTGTGCAGGCGCCGGTTTTGCCGATATGGCAGCAGGGCTCGAGTGTGACGTACATTATGCCGCCTTTGGGATTGGCCCCGAGGCTCCTGCAATCATTGAGCGCATTTATCTCCGCGTGCGGCCCGCCAAATCTCTGGTGCCAGCCTTTGCCTATGACCTGTCCGCCTTTGACGATGACGCAGCCGACGGCCGGATTAGGCTCGACCAAACCAACCCCGCGCGCGGCAAGCCTCAATGCGCCGAGCATATATTTTTCGTCACTGGTCACAGCATCTCCAGGAATTGTTTTTCGTTTAGTATTTTAACGCCGAGCTTGTTTGCCTTGTCGAGCTTACTGCCGGGGTCGGCTCCTGCGATGAGGTAATCGGTGTTCTTGCTGACGCTGGAGCTGGTCCTGCCGCCGGCCTCTTTAATCATTTTTTCGACTTCGCTTCGGTTGTAGTTCGGCAGTGTCCCGGTGAGCACGAAGGTCTTGCCGGCTAATTTGCCGCCGGTAACCGCCTTTTGCGCTTTCGGTTTCAGGCCTGCTTCAAGAAGTTGCTCGATGACCTTTCTGTTTCGCGGTTCTTTGAAATAACCATGAATACTTTCGGCCATAGCCGGACCTATTTGGTCTATGGATTTGAGCGTCTCGGCATCGGCGCCCATGAGCTTCTGCAGTGAGCTAAAATGTTCAGCAAGTATCTGGGCTGACTGGCTGCCAATCAGCGGAATCCCCAGAGCCGCAATAAGCCGCCACAACGGCTGAGTCTTGCTCTTTTCGATGGCGGAAATGACCTTGGATGCACTTCTATCAGCCATTCGTTCAAGTCCGAGCAGGTCGTGCTTTGTCAGCTTATATAAATCTGCGAAATTTCTAACCAGGCCGGAATCAACTAACTGCTCAATAAGACTCACTCCCAAATTCTCGATGTCCATCTGGTCTCTGCCTGCGAAGTACCTGAGCTTTTCTTTCAGTCGAGCCGTGCAGCCCTCACTGAGACAACGGACATATACTCCGTCCTTGTCCTTTGCTACAGGCCCGCCGCAGTTCGGACAGCTCGTCGGGATTTTGTACTTATGCGCACCTGCCGGTCGATACTGCTTCTTGACCTCTATGACCTGCGGTATTATTTCGCCGGCCTTTTCGATGATTACAGTGTCACCTTCCCTAACGTCGAGCCTTTGTATCTGGTCGAAGTTATGAAGGGTGGCGCGCTTTACGGTAGTGCCGGAGAGCTGAACCGCCTTTAGATTTGCAACGGGAGTAAGGATTCCGCTCTTGCCCACTTGAACCTCAATCGACTCTACGGTTGTTTCTGCCTGCTCGGCAGGAAATTTGTAGCTGATACACCATCTTGGGGCGCGTCCGGTGAAACCGAGTACCTCTCGCTGGTCGAGGCGATTTACTTTTATAACCATCCCGTCGATTTGATAATCCAGGCCGAGACGTTTTTCGCTGAAGCCCATACAGAGGTCTATCACGTCGTTTATATTTTTTGCCTTTTTTATATGCGGATTTACAGGCAGGCCGAGCTTTTTGAACTGCTGCAATGTCTCGTAATGATTATCAGCCAATGGTTCACTCATCTGGCCGGTGGCATAGGCGAAAAAAGACAGGTTTCTCTGCGCTGTGATTCTTGCATCCAGCAGTTTCAACGAGCCGGCGGCGGCGTTTCGCGGATTGGCAAAGGCAGGTTCATCCGATTCGGCGCGGAGCTTATTGAGCTCAATGAACGATTTGGTCGGCATATAGACTTCACCGCGCACTTCGAGTATATCAGGAATTTTTTTATCGCCGAGCAGGACAAGCGGAACGGCCTTAATCGTTCGGACATTAGCAGTGACGTTATCTCCGGTTGTTCCGTCGCCCCGCGTGGCGGCGGTCGCGAGTCTGCCGTTTTCATATCGCAGGCTGATAGCCAGCCCGTCTATTTTCGGCTCTACCACGTAATCATAATTTTTGGTCTGGAGCCCTTTTGCTACACGTTCGTCGAAAGCTCTTAGTTCGTCGGCGTTATAGGTGTTGTCAATGCTTAGCATAGGGATGGCGTGTGTTACGGTCTCGAAACCTTCGAGCGGCTGACCCGCAACCCGCTGAGTGGGAGAGTCTTCAGTAATCAGCTCGGGGTGTTGCTGTTCGAGTTTTTTTAGCTCTTCAAGCAGCCGGTCGTATTGGCGGTCGGTGATTTCGGGCTGATTCAGTACGTAGTACAGGTAATCGTGCCTGCGTATCTGCTGTTGTAACTCTTCGATTTTCCTTTGTGTCGATTCTGCCATACGAAACTTTATATGTTCGGCACCAACGTTTCGCAACAGCAATTTAGAAGAACAGCCAGTCGCCGACCAGGTATAAGGCGATTGTCAGGATTGCGGCGATGGGCACCGTCACCAGCCAGGATATGAAGATTGAGCGGACCACCTGCCGGTCGATGGCGGTAATACCACGAGCCAGGCCGACACCGATTATCGCCCCGACCAGTGTGTGTGTTGTACTGATAGGCAGGCCCATCTTGGAACAGACCAGCACGGTGGTCATGCCGGCTAAGTCAGCGGCGACGCCGCGAGAGGGAGTGATTTCGGTAACCTTTTCTCCCATCACCCGCATTACACGGTAACCAAATGTTGCCAGTCCTATCGCGATGCCCGTGCCGCCAAGCACCAGGAATCGTATATCCACCGGCACCTTGCCGGGAACCGTACCGTTTTTAACAATCTCGGCAACCGCTGCCAGCGGGCCTATGGCATTGGCAACATCGTTAGCACCCTGTGCAAAAGCCACACTGCACGATGTGAATATGACCAGTATAGCAAAACGTTTTTCCACCTGGGCCAACTGTTGCTCAAACGATAAATCACCGTCGCGGTATTTTTTTCTGTTTACCATAGCGGTTGTAAACACCGCTGCAAGCAGTCCTCCGATTATGCTGAGGGCTATAGCCTGCAGGGCCGTCAGGTTAAGATGCAGGTTTTTCAGCCCTTTGTAGATAACCGAAAGAATCAGTATGACGAAGGTTACAAAGACGCATACGGGAACGCCTTTGCGCGCAGCCCGGGCAGGATGCTCCACACTAAGCACGTAGCGTGATATCAGCTTGAATATGGTAAAAGCAAGTACACCACCTGCAATCGGCGAGATAAGCCAGCTTAGCGTAATCTGACCCAATTTGTCCCAATGGACGTGCCCGAAGCCGGCCCTCAGAACGGCAAAGCCGACGATTGCCCCGACGATTGAATGAGTCGTTGAAACCGGCATCCCCAGATACGAAGCGAGATTCAGCCAAAGAGCCGCGGCCAGCATCGCACAAACCATACCACGCGCGAGCATCATCGGGTCGTCGGCAAATGCCTGCGTCTCGACTATGCCCGAGCGAACGGTGTCGGTGACGTGTCCGCCGACCAGCACCGCCCCGGCGAAGTTGCATATTGCCGCTAATACGATAGCCCAGAAGATGGTAATTGCCTTGGAGCCCACGGCGTCGGCCATCGCGTTAGCCACATCATTGGCCCCGATATTCCAGGCCATATACGCGGCAACTGCGATTGCGACGATTACGAGTAACTCCATATATTCTGCACTCCCTTGCGCCGGGCGGTCATTTCTTTCTGATGATGATTTTCAGATACTTGGCGGTTCGCTCGGCGTTGTTTGCAATTCGGCTGAGCGTCTTACAGTATTTGTCGAGGAACATTATGGTAACCGGGTCAAGCTGTTTTTCCATACTGTAGAAGTGCTGGGCAAATTTCCTTTCCAACTGGTCAACCTTCCATTCCTCCTCGCTTACCTGGTCGATTTCGGTGAGCACCTCTTTTGCTTCTTCACCTGCAAAGGCCGCCTCAGCAAGCGAAGATATCTTTTCTGCGAGATTCATCAGGTGCTCGCTGACCACGATGACCTGCTCAACAAGGGCCTTGAAGTCATCTTCCACTTCCTGCGGTATTTTCGTTTTTCTCAGCAGCAGCAGTACCGCAAAATCCTCGGCGCTGTCTGCGACGTCGTCCTGATACGCCAGGTATTCACTCAGTTCGAGCCTGCCGACGGAGAGAAAGTACATCTTGCTTATGCGGTCGCGAAGGGCCGATTTGATGTTGTCGGCTTCGTGCTCGGTCTTCGACACAAGCTTGTGCAGCTCTTCGATTTTTTTGAAATCCTGCGCCAGCAACGCGTCAGCCAGCGGACGCAGCAATTTAACGCACTCGTGGACTTTCTTGGAATGTTCCTGCAACTGTGCAAACGGTGACGGCGCGAAGAATTGATTCAATACGCCCATAGTATCTTCTCCTTTTACTTTGGAAAAAAGGCTTTTAAGCACCCGGCATAATCGCGTCTGTGGCGAGAAGCGTGCCGTGGCAATCTTTTACCAGTTTTGCCCGTGCCGGTCAACGGCGTTTTTTATCGCGTGTGGGTTTTCCGCCAGCCTGTTGGAACTTGGATTTGACGAAAGAGCTTCTTTACTGTTTAATCTGCTGCAACCTGCAGCTATACGCCAGGCAAGAAGAGTACTTTTGGGAGAATGTGCTATGCCCCGACGAACGGATATCAAGAAGGTGATGATAATAGGCTCCGGTCCGATTGTCATCGGCCAAGCCTGTGAGTTCGACTATTCGGGCACGCAGGCCTGTAAGGCGCTTCGCAAGCTGGGCTATGAAATAGTGCTGGTCAATTCCAACCCGGCCACGATTATGACGGACCCGGGAATGGCTGACGTGACGTATATCGAGCCGCTTAATGTTACGGTGCTGGCGAAGATAATCGAGAAAGAACGCCCCGATGCCCTGCTCCCGAACCTTGGCGGTCAAAGCGGCCTGAATCTGTCCTCAGAATTATTCAAAGCAGGTGTATTACAAAAATACGGTGTCAGGGTGATAGGTGTACAAGTCGATGCGATAGAGCGCGGAGAAGACAGAATTGCTTTCAAAAACACGATGAACAAGCTGGGTATAGAGATGCCCGCAAGTGAGCCTGCCTACAGTGTCCAGGAGGCCCAGAAAGTCGCCAAAAAGCTCGGTTATCCGGTCGTCATTCGGCCAGCATATACGATGGGGGGGACCGGCGGAGGTCTGGTTTATAACGTTGATGAACTAAAGGTCGTCGCGGCCAGAGGGCTTTCGGCAAGTCTTGTCGGACAGATTCTCGTCGAAGAGTCAGTGCAGGGATGGGAAGAGCTGGAGCTGGAAGTCGTCCGAGACGCAAAGAGTCAGAAGATAACCGTCTGCTTTATCGAAAACGTCGATGCTATGGGAATACATACAGGGGACTCATACTGCACCGCCCCGATGCTGACCATCGACAAGAAACTTCAGGAGAAGCTCCAGAAATACTCATACGACATCGTCGATGCAATCGAGGTCATCGGCGGGACAAATATACAGTTTGCCCATGACCCGGAAACCGGGCGCGTGGTTGTAATCGAGATTAACCCCAGAACGTCACGCTCATCGGCTCTGGCTTCCAAGGCCACAGGTTTTCCCATAGCCCTGGTATCGTCGATGCTGGCAGGCGGCCTTACGCTCGATGAGATTCCGTACTGGAGGGACGGGACGCTCGAAAAATACACCCCATCGGGAGATTACGTTGTAGTCAAATTCGCCCGCTGGGCATTTGAGAAATTCAAAGGGGTCGAGGACAGGCTTGGTACACAAATGCGGGCGGTCGGCGAGGTGATGAGCATAGGCAAGAATTACAAAGAAGCCTTCCAAAAGGCAATCCGTTCGCTGGAGAACGGCAGATACGGCCTGGGCTTTGCAAAGAATTTCAACAAGCTCTCGCTCGACGAATTGATGGCCAAGGTCAGTATCCCGACCAGCGAGCGACAGTTCATTATGTACGAAGCCCTTCGTAAAGGGGCCGCGCCGAAGGAGCTGTTTGAAAAAACACACATCAAGGAGTGGTTTATCGGGCAGATGGCAGAACTCGTCGCACTTGAAGAGAAACTCCTGAAGTACAAAGGCAAAGCTCTTCCGGACGCACTCCTTACCCAAGCCAAGAAGGACGGATTCGCCGACAAATATCTGGCACAGATACTCGGCACCACGGAAGATAAAATCCGCAGCCAGAGGAAAAAACTCGGCGTCGTCGAAGGGTGGGAGCCGGTGCCGGTCAGCGGTGTGGAAAATGCCGCTTATTACTTCTCGACATACAACGCCCCGGACAAAGTCGGCGTAACAAAGAACCGCAAGGTCATGGTATTGGGCGGCGGCCCGAACCGAATCGGACAGGGCATCGAGTTTGATTACTGCTGTGTGCACACCGCTTTTGCGCTGCGGAACGAGGGCTTCGAGACAATAATGGTCAACTGCAACCCGGAGACTGTCTCGACTGACTACGACACCAGCGATAAGCTGTATTTCGAGCCGCTAACCGTCGAGGACGTCCTGAGCATTTATGAAAAAGAAAGGTCCGAAGGGGTCATCGTTCAGTTTGGCGGGCAGACACCGCTGAATATCGCAGGTGAGCTCGAAAAGGCAGGTGTCAAGATAATCGGGACAACACCTGAGACAATTGATTTGGCTGAAGACCGCGACCGGTTCCGGGCAATGATGAAAAAGCTCGATATCCCAATGCCGGAATCGGGCATGGCAAGTAACCTTGACCAGGCCCTCAAGATAGCCAAAAAGATAGGGTACCCCTTGATGGTACGTCCCTCGTATGTGCTGGGCGGACGCGGCATGGAAGTTGTTCACGATGAGCAGATGCTCCGTGAGTATGTAGCTGCCGCCGTTGAGGTAACACCCGAAAGGCCGATACTGATAGATAAGTTTCTGGTCAACGCAA
>CAYSTP010000074.1:0-9912 GCA_964434085.1 uncultured Pirellulales bacterium | reverse complement strand
TATTTGAAGTATTCGTTTAGTATTTCGCTGGCGACGGGCGGGCAGCCTGGTACGAATATCCCGCAATCTTTGTGTTCGGCAGTGCAGTTGCCAATACATAATGTGCCGAAAGGCAGGAGCTTGTGGCCTTTGCCAATGGCGATGATGATATTCTTGTCATCCGGCAAATTTTTACGCAACTGCTCGCCGTGCCGCTGCAAAAACATCAGTAATGTAGATTGGCAGGCGCTGCAGGATTGCGAATCCAGGATAGTAAAGCCGGGGAATTCGACCGACAGCTTGACAGGAGGCGGGGCAAAAGGGTCTCGAAGGGACTGCCAATCTTCGGGAGATACATCGATATTGTCGAGGTCGATTACGCCGTAGCCTCTGTCGGCGCCGATTCGTAAATGCGGGATATCACGGGCGGATATTCCCATTAATTCACAGGCGATTGAATCGGCGGCGAAGGCATCGACACCAACAAGAACGACATCAAGGGGTTTTGGTTTGCCGGCACTCGGGCCTAATCCTTCCATTCCAATTGTTCCATCAATGATTGAAAGATGAGGGCGCAGGACCGAGGACATATCAGCGATGGCTATATCGAGAGGTTTGTCCTGATGTTCCGGCAGCTGCGGGAGCATGTGGAGGTCCACCTTCGAGCGCCGCCATAAGCAGCCTTTCATATTCTTGACGGAAAGCGAGACGCCGGTGTGCATGTGAGTCTTCATTACGGGAATCGAGACAATAATATCGTATTCTGTAATCTGGCTACACAGTTTGAGTGATTTAATGGCGACACCATCGGGGATGTCGGCGGGGGCGTATTGGCGTTCATCCATATCGAGCAGGGGGCAGTTTCTTTTTTCGGCGATGGATTTAATTCCGCTATTTTCGAAGGCCTCGGACATATTAACGCCGGTAATCGGGCTTTCACCTACGGCGACTTCGGCGCCGGCCTGGCTGAAGGCATCAATTGTAGCAGCTACGACCTGTGGATGTGTAGTAATGCCTGTTTGTGGTTTTACGTTTCGGCCGATGTTTGGCTTTAGCAGAACATGCTTGTTTTTCGAGGGTGATAAATCGATGTTCGCCAGGGCATTTCGAGTATTATTGTATGGGCCGTCTTTCGATGCAGCAAAGACCGCGGGGCGGGGGGTATTATTGAACGGCGATTTTTTCATTTCTTCAGTTTCTCTAAGGTAAAAAAGCAACAATTACACTGACATTACCCGAATCAGCGGTAATCGTCAAGTTTCTCAGCGATTCTCTACATCATCACGGCGGGTTTTTGAAGGTGAATTTTACGTAAAAGAAATAGGGCGCAGGGTTAAGGGTATCAGGATAACAGCGTATCAGCAGAGCAAGCGGCGGGTGAAATTAGTCGTTAAGCATCGCGAGCGGTTATAGCTCTTGCCAGTTGGAGAAGCCAGCGAAGATTTTTGTTCCGCCGCGAGGCAGTCCCGGCGGCTGAGTCTCCTGGTTTCTAACCCTGTCGTCATAATTGACAATCATCTGATAGTGCCTGAGTGAATTTATCTGGCTTGAGTTAAGCACAACTCCGGTTTCAGCGTCTTCCCATTGGCCTGTGTTGGGATTATAATAGGCCGGTTTGGCTGTGCTGCTGTGCCCTGTGCCGGCGGTGTACCAGTCGCGGATAATATCGACCCTGCCCATAGCGGCGAAATTGCCGTTGACCGTAAATCCGGTTGTAGGTTCCGCTTTTTTTCTTGTAACAGGACTTGTATTGAAAAGAAAATCATTTGCAGCAAACATCATCCCTGAAGTTACATACATTGTTCCGAAGGTCGGGTCTCCAAAATAGATATTCCCTCCGCTGGTAAGCTGGTCCGAAGAAGAGTATTTTCCCAGGGCTACGAGACCCAGCATGCTCTGGTCATCTGCGTATACAAGATTGTCGCAGATATGGATATCGCCTGTAACGACTATTGTCGCTTTGCCGTCCATGTCGAAACCGAATGTATCATTTCTGCTATGTATCCATAAATCACCATCGATGTAATAAATCCTGTCTTGGCCTGCATGAAGAGGCGTTTCGGCTGTTTTGTCGTTTCCCTCTATGAATCCGGTCGATGGCTCGAAGAAGTAATCGTCTCCGGTTGTCGTGCCGCATTCTGCGGAACGGTCGGAAGGATTTTTTACAAAGACATCCCGCAACTCGTTGCCGCTCGGCAGGTGTCCGGATGAGACGCCGGCATCGGTGAAGATTTGTGCGACGTTGTGAGTATTATTATTTTCGTAGTGCATCGATATGAGGTCAACAAGGTCGGGATGGTCGGAGTAGGGATTAGTTTCACCGGATATATCGGCGGAGTCCTGAACGGAGATATTTCCTGTCGCCCCGACGTCGCCTTTCAAGCCCCAGGGGTTCGGAGCGGGTGCGGGATTGACGGAGCTTTCCTCGAAGAGATAGGCGTCCCCGTTAACGAAGATGTTTCCATTAATCATATCTTTGCCGCCTCTTTCAGCGCCGGGCACCCAACCGTAGGGGACGGGATTACCGGAGCCTCTGAGCTGAAAATCCCAATCACTTTCACCGCTGTTCATTGCATAAACGGCGTGCTCAAGAGGAGGGGCAAGGAATGTCACCTGGACGCGGACTTTCTTATTGATGTTTCCGGATGTTCCCGTTGAGGTTACATAGCATGGGTTTTGGCTGGTATCAAGTTCGGCGTTATAAGAGCCTGTTTCCAAAGACTCCTCGAGGGAGCTGTTTATTTTGCCGACAAACGGCCTTTGGAGTTTTTCCTGCATTTTCGCCAGCCCTGCTTCGGCAAGATAGAACGCCCTGGCCTTGTCGGCTTCGGCCTTTCCTAATACTATTTCCTGCTCAGCCAGGGTAAGCACCGCCATTCCTGTAATAGTAAAGATAATGACAATAACTATCACCACTATCAGCACGAGGCCTTTTTCATTTTTGAGCATTTTGATTTCCTTCTAAGAGCCTGCCCCATAATTCCGCATCATTATCGTCGAAGAAATTTGGGCCTGGCAGTCATTCTTTTTCAGGTTAAGACCAACCGTCACGGTGTTGTGAGTGGCAGGGTCAATCCCAAAGGTGACGGATTCTACAATGCCGTCGAGAAGAATTTGTCCCTGTTCTCCCTTAAGCTGGCATAGGAGGTTTTTTTGGCCCGGGACAAACTTGTATTTAATCCACCCCGAGTTGCGGTATATCTTGACTACACTGCCGTCTTCTTCAAGCTCCGCCTTGGCGGCGTTTCTTATTGACTGCTTCATTTTCAGCATTGCATATGAAGCGTCTCTTTGAAGGTTTACCTGCCGCCATCCGTGGTCCAGCGATTTTTGCCCGAAAATCAGAATGATGGCTGTGGCAAGAAGTACTATGAACGCTGCAGCGAGAGCAACAATAATTTCTATCAGCGTCAATCCCGCCCGAGTTTTTAATTGATGTCCTCTCACAGGTTATGGTCCTATGTAGGTAACAAGTTTTACTTCATGCTGGTCAGCCGCCGTACCGGTCCACTGAGTGGCGACCGTCACCTTTTTGCACGGGTTCGGCAAATTTGCCGTAGATGCCGTCGTGGGTTCTATCCTGGTGTGCCTCTTACATGTCAGCCCACACAGGGCAAGTTCCTCTTCCTGCTCGCCCTGAGCTATTCCGAAGTAACCAATCGCCTTGATTTGTTCAAGCTTCTGAGAAGTCAGATGTACCGCCTCCTGATATTGTCCCTGTTTGATAATTTGCTGCCTTCCTGAGACATACATCGACGAAGTGCCTATCAGGGCTATTGACAAGATAACAATGGCCACCATCACTTCGACCAGAGTCAAACCTTCTCGGAGCCTCTTATTCGTTCCGGCGAATGTGGTTACGGTCTGTGTGCCGCTTTGTTTTTTTTGTATTGAATGCACCTAGTGCTTTACCTCAAAACTATTTAGATGCTCTTCTCCGGTCTGCCTTTTATTTTTAAAAGGCGGACTTCTTTTCCCGTTTTCCATGCAGGCGGCAGTCCCATCCCCGGCGAGATGTAGAGAGACTCATTTAAAGTATAAGCCCAGTGTTTTTCGAATCCAAACGGCTGTCGTTTTATTTTTACTTTGGATATATTGAAAATAGGGTATTCCTTTCGTTTAGTCCTATAATTTTGAGACTTATGACGTTCCAAATCTCTGCCGTGCGGGGATTATGATTTTTGATTTTTTGCTTTATTTAATCGGCCTGGAGACGTTAATCTGTCCCTCATAGCAGATGAGGTTTGTCAATTTAAGAAACAGGAGGACTATATGAAGGTCAGGATGTTCGGCGGTTTAACGGCGGTTGTTGTGTTCATTCTTTCAGGTACTGTATCGGCGGAGGTCGGTCTTGAATACCAGGGAACACAGCAATACGTCTCATTTAAGATTGCAAATGGGCATCTGAAGGCGCCATTGATAATTACGGGCAAAGAGACAGACGGCATTTATTACGAAACGGACGAAGGCAAAACGTATCTTAGCGGAAAGCCTTTGCAAACGGAGGATATCGAAGGCGGATTTCGCGGGAGGTGGAGAAGCGAGGACGGGCGGTTTGTCGAGATTGTGATAAATCCGCAAAGGGACAATTACAAAATAAAGTTTAGTGCCGAGCCGGACGTCGGTATCAGGAAGTGGGGGTTTTCGCTTGGGGCGTCGGAGGATGAATATTTTACCGGATGCTTCGAGAGGACTGTTGACGGCGACCAGAAGTTATCGTGGCGGGAGGGTATCAAAACCGCTCTTAATCTAAGGGGTGAAAGTGTAGAGATGTTCGTCAAGCCGACGTTGTCACTTTATTGTCCGTTTTATGTTTCGTCGAGAGGGTACGGGTTATTTACAGAAGGGACGTGGCCGGGTTTTTATGATTTCTGCAAATCGGATGACCAGTTGGTTAAGATTTCTTTCGAGGGGCCTTCACTTGAACTTGTACTCTATACGGCCGATACTCCAATGGAGATTGTGAGCACTCACAGTCTGGCCGTCGGGCCAACGATATTGCCGCCGAAGTGGACGTTTTCGTGCTGGAGGTGGCGAGATAATCATCTGAATCAAAAAACGTATTATAACGGGACAGATGTCAATGCACCGTATAACAGCCAGGTCGTCGAAGATATATTAATGACCGAGGCGCTTGATATTCCGTGCGGCGTTTACTGGGTGGACCGGCCCTGGGCGGTCGGTGATTACGGCTATGATGATTTCGAGTGGGACAGGGACAGGCTGCCTGAGCCTGAAAGAATGATTGAATGGCTGGAGAAGAAAAATGTCAGATTTATGCTGTGGATTGCGCCGTGGGTAAGCGGTGATATGGCAAAAGCTGCATTGGGAAAGGGGTATAACGTCAAAGGACAAACGAGTAATTTAGCAGACCGAGCGCTGATTGACTTTACAAATCAGCAGGCGAAGCAGTGGTGGCAGAATGAAGGAGTGAAAAAGGTCCTCGATGACGGAGTTGCCGGGTTTAAGCTGGACCGTGCGGAGGAGCTTACGCCTTGCTCGCCGGATGTGTTTGTGTATGACGGCAGAAGTACGAGGCAGAATCACAACGATTATCCGCGGCAATATGTGGAGGCGACGTGGGAGATTTGTAAAAAAGTTCGCGGTGACGATTTTGTTTTGATGCCGAGAGCGGGTTATACCGGCAGCAGCCGTTACGGCAGTTTCTGGGGCGGTGACATTGCCAGTCCTGCAGAAGGGCTTCGGGCGGCGATAATTGCGCAGCAGCGAAGTGCGATTATCGGATTTCCGATATGGGGGTCCGATACCGGCGGATATTGGGGAGGCGAGCTTGACCGGGAGGTTTGTGCGCGGTGGCTGGCGTTCAGTTGTTTTTCGCCGATTATGGAGGTCGGGCCGACGGAAGACCGTGGGCTGTGGGATATGAAAGGCGAACCGAATTATGATGCTGAACTAATCGCCATCTGGCGGCTTTACGCCAAGCTGCATACAAGACTGATGGATTACAGTTACGCATGCGCGAAGAATGCTCACGAAAGCGGTGTTCCGATTGTCCGGCCTTTGTTTTTGGTTTATCCCGAGCAGAAACAGGCGTGGGAAGATTGGCAAACTTATCTTTACGGGCCGGACATTTTGGTGTCAGCCATCTGGGCAAAGGCAACCGAGATACACAGTCTGTATCTGCCCGCGTCCGAGGAATGGGTTGATGTGTGGGACGCGAGTAAGGTTTACACCGGCGGACAAAAAATCACCGTCTATGCGCCTCTGTATAAGATTCCAATTTTTGTCAGGAAAGACGCGGAAGTTCTTAACGTCTTTAGCGACCTTGAGAAATTGTACAGCGATTCTCTTGCGGTCGCGAAGAACAGGCCGAACATCAAAGAGCTGGAGAAGGCGGCCGAGTGGTAACGGATATTTCCCTGGTTACTGAAAGGCCCTGTGGTAAACCACAGGGCCTTTTGTTTTTTTAGCGGGCGCGAGTTTCTTCGGGGCCGAGATATGACATTCTCAGTCCGCCAAGGTCGATTATGATTTTGTCAATCACCAGGCCGGTATCGGCGGCCCAGATTTTGAGAGTGTGCTTTCCGGGCTTGTCTATGTAATGGCGAGTAATGTTCTTCGAGGCGTTTCGCCTTACGTTTTCTTTCCACTGGGCACTGTACTCAGGTACGTTGATTTCTATGCTTTGCGGCCGTTCATCGTCGATGGCGACAGAGTATTGTGCGCCTCTGAAGCTGTTGATTGCAAAGACCGGCAGGACGAATGAGTGAATCTCAACTACGCCGCTGTTATATGTGTAAATATCATATTCGAGACGTGGGGAATCCGGGCTTGAGGTATATAACGGCTCGGCGGTTACGGGGGCGACGAGGACGGATTTTCCGGTCAGGCCTAAATCGTTTATGGTTTTCCAGGTGATGCCGCGCGAGTCCACTTTTCGGTTACAGTTTTCAGCGTAAATGGAGATAACCCCGTTGTCCTCGACGAACATTCCCTTCAATTCGTCTTTGGCGGGAGCGGCGGGATTAAAGCAATTGACGTAAACTTTTTCTTCGCTGTCTGCGCCCTGAATATTGATTTGACCATTCAACATTTGGCCGGCGGGGACTTTTGTCCAATCGATGCCTGCGAGGATGCGCAGCTCGGTGGTAACCTGTCCCTGCGACCTGCTAAGTTTAATCCAGTCCCGGTTCGGAGCGGCTTTGAACTCGAAAGGCGTTTGGCCTTTGTTATAAATTTCGATGAAATACTGTTTGTCATAGATGGAATTGAAGCAGGGCAAGGTGCAGGCTGAATCGATGCCTTTGTTCGGTTTGCTGCCCTCTACAAAAATACCCATTTGGGCTTTTTGGGGGACCTCGATGGTCTGGATGGGGGGCATAAGATAATAGACGGCGTATTTGTTCTGCTGCCAGGACATCATATACTTCCATTTTCCATCCAGCAATTGATTGTATCTTTCCGTGACGTCCTGGATTTGGTCGTAGTAACTTTTAACCTGCTTTGCGATATTATTGGCGGCTGCTCTTGCCTGTTGGGCATACCGCCTGTTCTTCTGGGCGAGCAGTATCTTGTTGTTCATGTAATCGGTAGCCACTACCGGATAATAGATTAGCTGGAAGTATGCGGGTTTTAAGTCGGCGGGCATTTCCTCATAGAGTTTTGCGGCCTTGGAGCTGATTGCCTGGTAACGCGCGAGGCGTCTTTCGGCTTCACGGTAATTTACGAAGCTGTATTCGGTGTCTTCCCAGAGTTCCGACCAATCATAGAAGCTGAACTCATCGCCGAAACTCATAAATTCTGGTTTTCTCTCGAAGGCGAGGGCATAAAATTCTTTCATAACGGCAGCTAACTCCTCGGAGCGTTTCGCGTCAAAAATGTCGGCCAGCCAATTGGAAAGATGCGATGAGACATTGGCATGGTCCACCATATTTACGTCCCAAGCCAAGTCGAGGAAGAAGCTCATCCCGTATTCGCACGGTTTGATGTCCCCGACGTTGGCTATCCAGACTTGCCGGGCGTTGAAATCATAGGCCTTTTTCATTTCTTCCCAGATTAAAGCAGGCGGCGTGGAGCATAGCCACAGATATTCATGAGGCGGCCCCAGGTAGCTGAGATGATAATAGACGCCTGCGCCTCCGGGGCGTTTGCGTTCGAGCGGGTCGCTCAGACGGCGAATATATCCGAAATTGTCGTCCACCCACATCAAAGTTACATCCGGGGGGACCTTCAGGCCGTTGTTGTAAAGTGTCATGACTTCTTTATAAGGGATGAAGACCTGAGGGATTTCGGTGATTTTTTTATCTATATGTGTGGTGAGAATTTTCTGCTGGTCGGCGAAGACCTGTTCGAGCAGAGCAATCTGGTCCTCGAGTTTTAAGTCACCCAGCATTCCCCGGTCGTGGATTCCGCGCATTCCGACGGTGTAGACGTTCTCGTACATGCCGTTTTCAGAGACGCGCTTGTCCAATACCTTATAGACACCTTCTTTATTGGTGTCGTAACGCCACTCGCCCATTGTTTTTGTATCCCATTCCGAGGCGTTATTGAACAGGAGCGGTTCACAGTGAGCTGAGCCCATAACGATGGCGTAGTCGTCGGCGACTTTTTTGTTGTCGGGATAATAATTAAAAGGTTTTGTACAACTGTGCATAGCGGGCCAGCAGTGGTTTGCCTTCAGTCTTAAAAGAAGCTCAAAGACTTTCTTGTAAGTTTTAGGGCCGATGTCACCGAGCTGGGGGTCGAAGGTCTTTGAGGCCCACGGCTTCAGGCCCCAGTCTTCATCGTTGATAAAGATGCCGCGGTACTTAACAGAAGGCGGTCCATCTTTATAAACCCCCTTTTTGATTACCAGATTTTTCTTTTTTTCTACGGGCACGTCCGCCCAGAAGTACCATGGGGAGACGCCGATTTGCTTCGACAATTCATAAACGCCGTAGGCGGTTGCTCTTCGGTCGCTGCCGAAAATGACCAGGGCGGAGTCGATATTGCTTAGAGGCTTTTCGAGGACCTGTAAGACGTATGTTTCCCATTGGCCGGCGATACCGGATGTGTCGATTTTGTCCTGGTTGATTAATTCATCTGTGAGCCTGTTATGCCCAATAGTCCCGATGATTACAACATTGCCGGTGAGTTGTTTCGGGTCGGTATAGATTTTGGGCGTCAGGCCGGTAACGTTTGCAATATCATTAGCGAGATTATTGACGGCGATTTGGACGACCTTGAAATCATTCTGGTCGTAAAAAATGCCGGCGCAGGCACCGTCGAAGACAAGTTTAAAGTCTCCTTCTTTATAATCTTCTTTTGCAATATTGCCGGCCTTCGCGTTCAGAGGGCAGCAGCATATCAGCAAAAGGAGTGATATTTTAATTTTCATTTTCAGTTCTCCTTCCGAATCCTGTATATACTATGATTTTCTCAGGAGACTTTTTTCCGTTGCGTCTTGTATTTTCCTGTTATCCCGGCCGAATTCAAGGGCGGGTTTTTTCATTAAGTGTTATTCATCGGTTCTGAAGGGAGAAGCGGGCAGGCCTTGCTTATTATATAGATTTGCGCCTTCGGGATTGTCGGCCCAGGCATAGCGGACGGCTACGGGGTTTGGTATTTGTTCGTTCCAGACGATGACTTTGTCACCTTCTATTTTTGCTTTTGCCCAGACGAATTTTTTGTCTTTGCCGGCGATTGCGAATTCTTTCAGGGGACCTTCCCTGGCGATTAATCCGCCACCGACGTTTGAAAATGACAGGATGATTTTGTTACCATCGATTTTCATTGACTGGTAAATCGGGCCTGAGTATACGACATCTTTTTCGCCATAAGCCAAGTTTTGTGCGGTGAGCGCGAGTCGTTTACCGACGTCTTGTTTATTCAGCGGGTGGATGTCATTCCATACGCCGATGTCGATGGTAACGACCATCGCGGTGTTTGGGACGGCGAGGGTTTTGAGCTGCGCTTCCTGCAGTTCGGCCCAGC
>CAYSTP010000073.1:0-9914 GCA_964434085.1 uncultured Pirellulales bacterium | reverse complement strand
ACGTCTTGATTAGCGCGCCGCCCGTGCCGCAGGTGTCAATCATATTATCAATTCCCGTTACCACCGGCACGGCATGGTCGCGCAGAGAGCTGGCCAGGCCTGCGATTTCCTCGGCGGTTGCCCGCTTCATTCGCATCATCGCCAGGAACGCGGCTATCTGTACCTCCGGCACACCGCCTTCGAAAACCGTATCCAGCAGCGATTTAGCCTGGTAGAAGCTCAGGTCCCTGCCTTCGAGGATGATTTCGAGATATTCGGTTATATTTGCCATCAGCTTATTCCTTCCCTGTTTTCTTGCCCGCTGCTATTGACAAAACATTCTCGATTATCTTTCCGCCTGCCGGCGTCAAAATACTTTCGGGGTGAAACTGCACGCCGTATACGGGTAGGGTTTTATGCTCAACGGCCATAATCACATTTTCGAACTCAGCGGTTTTTTCCAGGCAATCGGGCAGAGCCTGTGCGATTGCACAAAGGCTGTGATAGCGTCCGACCTGCAGGGGATTTTCGACCCCTTCAAAAATGCCCTTACCCGTATGGGTCACCCTTGAGCCTTTGCCGTGCATAGGTTCGGGTGCGTGGCCGACCTTGCCGCCGAAGTGCTGGACAATCACCTGATGGCCCAGACAGACTCCGAATATCGGCAGCTTATCCTTGAAATAGCCTACCGCATCGAGGCTGACTCCCGCCGTGTCCGGCGTACCCGGCCCCGGCGAAATAAGCAGCAAATCGGGCCCGAACTGCTCGGCGATTTTTTTCAACTCTTCCAGAGGCGTGTCTGAACGATAAACCTTTGCATCGCAGTTTCGCTTACAGAAATCATCCACCAGGTTGTACGTGAATGAATCGAAGTTATCTATAAAAAGAACTTTTACCTTACCTGGGGCATCTTCGATTTTATCAGCCATAGGTATCACCTCTGTTTGGCATCAGCAAGCGCCCGCATACACGAGCCTGCCTTGTGCTCGGTTTCTTCAAATTCAGTTTTGGGCACGGAATCGTGTACAATTCCGGCACCGACGCGAATGTAAGCCGTGTGGTCCTTTACCTGAAGGGCGCGTATGGTAATACAACTGTCAAACTGCCCGTCCACCGTCAGGTACATCACCGCTCCGCCATAGTAACCGCGCTTGGTTTTTTCCAGTTGTCTTATTATTTTCATTGCCTCGATTTTCGGCGCACCGGTAAGCGTTCCCATATTCATCGTTGCCAGATATGCACTTAGTGCATCGAGGCCGCTTCGAAGCGTACCTTTGACATTGCTTACCAGATGCTGCACCGATTCGTATTTTTCGGCAATAAGAAGTTCCGTAACTATCCTGCTTCCCGGCCGGGCCACACGGGCAATATCATTTCGGGCCAGGTCAACTAACATTATGTGCTCAGCCAATTCTTTTCTATCGAGCTTAAGCTCAGCCTCGTATCTAAAATCGGTGTCGGCATCGATTGTCTTGCCGATTCTGCCTCGCGGTTTAGTGCCGGCAATCGGCCGAATTTCCACGGTGCGATTCTCGGTACCGCTTACCCGAAGATTCAATTCGGGACTGGAACCCATCAGTATCGTATTAGGTGTGTTCAAATAAAACATATACGGTGACGGGTTTAGTTCGCGCAGCCTTTTGTAAACATCCAGGGGCTCATCGGGACACGGCGTTATCTTCGTTCTCGAAAGGACCACCTGAAAAATGTCGCCGTCTATGATGTGCTGTTTGGCGGCTTGAACCATTTGTTCATATTCGGCCTGGTCGGTATCCGTTGATTCGGGCGGCAGGGGACCTTCGCACCTTTGGCCGCCGGGCGTGTCGAACCGGGCGATGTTCCGGTAATAGTCGAAGCAGTCCTGTGCCTCGCGCATTGCCTCCCGGCGGTCGCCATTGGTTATCATTACATTGACCACGATATAGCCTTTGCCGTGCGCGTGGTCCATCAGGAATATATTATCTGCGAAGTAAAGCTCGTAGTCCGGGTTACCCAGTAAATCCTCGCTGTTGGCCGGCAGCTTTTCGAACTGGTCGATAAAATCATAGCTGAGCGCGCCGAGCAGTCCGCAGGTTACCCTGAATGGTTTGCTGGCCAGCTTGAATGCAAAGGCCACCGCCCTTAAGACGTCCATCTGGTTTGTGGTTGCCAGCCTGGTTTGCTCGTCGATGGTTTCACTTATCCGTTTTATTGTTCCGCTGATAAGTTCCTCGTCGAACCGGACCGATTCGCAAAATGAGAACCTGTCTTTGAGCTCGGCAAGGTACAGCAGCATTCGCCTGCCGGTTTTGCTGAGCGCCTTGATTTGAAAGTCTCTGCCCGTGCCCGTCAGGTACAGTGCCGGTCTTGCAGTGCCGAAACTGAGTGCCGCCGTATCAGCCAGGTATTCCTTCGACTCGAGAAGACAGCAGTTTTTCGCCCTGCCGTAGTCGCTTGTTTTGGCGAAAAAGTCCATTGGGTCGGTCATTTCTATCTCTTTGGCGATAGGGATAATCTGGCCGGGCCGGGCACTATTTATTATTTGTTTGTAATCTTCCATATCTGCGGTCCAAATTGAATAATTTTTAGCCTTTATGCGGCCCAAATACAAATAAAAAAGCTCCCCTGCTTTGTCGGCAGGGGAGCGATTGAATCTTCCACCGTATTTTAAGTTTAGCGAGTTATCGCAAACCTGCCGAGGTCTTATTCAGCAGGCCACCACCAATAACCGTAGCTGTTGCGATAATTTTTATTCATACTTAGCGGTATTAGACCAGATTTTAGGATATTTGTCAAGGATTAGTTGCTTGTTTGATGCAAAATAGTAAGCCGGTCCGGTAAAAAACTTCAGACAGACCTTGCGAATATCCAGGTTCCGGCGATATATGTTCCTATGACACTGCCCAGATTTGCCAGAGCGGTTACGAGCAGGATTTTTAGTACGGGATTTGTCCACAGACCCTTGAAGGTGCTTGTGGCGTTTGGCAGGTCCTCGAAGTCGGCCACTGTCGGAGTACGAATCCAGGCCTGGACGAGACCGGCCACCCATCCGGCCGCGACCAACGGATTCAGACTCGTCAGCGGCGCCGCTAAAAACGCGGTTATAATCGTCACCGGATGGCCGAGCGCCAGCGCTGCGCCTGCAGCCGAAAGCAGGCCGTTGACCAGTATCCAGATGTAAATGTTTTCGGCTGTGTGAGCGGCACCCTGTCTGAAAAAGCCGTAAAATATCAATCCTATAATTGCTGCAGGCACACCCCACTTGAAGATTTTAGGCCAGAGTTTTTTGGGCGGCGGTTCGAGCAGATCGTCGACCGGCTCGTCGTGGTCAATGTATTTCTGTATGCCGGGGGTGTGGCCTGCGCCGATTACAGCAACGACTTTCGAGCCGGGGCAGTGGCGAATCTGCTGGGCAAGGTAAATGTCCCGCTCGTCAATCAGGCGTTTTTTGATTTCCGGGAATTTTTCTGCAAACTCTTCCAGTACCGCTTCGAGCTGGTCCTGCTGCTTCATCTTGTCTATCATCTCAGCATCGATTTTTTCAGGTACGCAGATACTTACCCCAAGATGCATCATCAGCCGGAACTTGTCCCAGAATCTCAAATAGCCCCATACTCTTTTGAGAGTGATTTCAACCGGTCTGTCCGCCAGAACGAGTTTTGAACCGTTTTCACCTGCAAGTTTCGCGCCTTCGAGCATCTCGGCACCCGGTACGGCCCCGAGCTTCTCGCCGAGGTTACGGTAGAACGCGCCCAGAATAAGCTGTGCCAGCAGCAGCACCGCCTTTTTCTGACGGATGATTTTAAAAATGTTCATTTTCTGCCAGGCATCTTTCTGTGTAAGCGCATCATACCTGCCCTGGCAAAGCTCGATACAGACGGTGTCGGGCTTAACAGCCTGAATCGTCGTCCGCACATCCTCCACACTCTCTTTTGATATGTGGGCTGTACCGACAAGATAAACGTCCTTGTGGCCGACCTTGAGATGTGTTATGCGGTCGGGAAGCTGTGAAATCTCATCCGTCATGTTCAGCCTTTGCTGTACGATACCCTGCTCTAACGCCAAAGACAAAATTATAACGGAATCACCGTTGATTTACAAAGGCAATCACGCGCTCAAAAAATCGCCGATTATCCTTTGCAGTTAATTGAAGGCCCATTATACTTTGCTCATCTTTTACCGGCACTTTTGACTGGGAGGTACTTATTATGAGTGCAAAGACTCAACAGTTGTTCTGGTTTACTTTTATTGTGATGTTTTGCCTGAGCTTTTGCGGCTGTACCCAGTACACGACGCCCGGAGGCCCGGCAAGAATGTCTATCTTTACCGATGTGCCCAAAGAAGCCATGATTACAACAACCGAAGAAGGTGATTTCCGGGTACCGGCTCCGGAGACAACCGACATCCAGATTGAAAAACGCGAGCCATTGGCCAACTTCCCGGCCAATATCGTGTATGTCCGTGTTCAGGAGCCGGGCTATAAGTCCTATACCACCGAGGGCGAAGGCCGGGGCGCTTTCAGTGTTGTTTTTGCCCGCGATGTTGAAAAGGAAGAAGACTGGCAACAATTAAATCGCCTCGTGCATGTGGCGCAGGTAGGTCCGCTGAGCCGGCTGCTGGTTCCCGACTATCTGCAGAGCGAAAAAGACCTTCGCACTGCAGCGGCCCGCCTTAACGCCGACATGCTGCTGATATATACTCTCGACACCAATTTCATGGACCGTGACACTTCGGCCGGCCTGACTGTCATTACTCTCGGCCTTGGCCCGACTATCAACGTCCGCGTGACCTGCACCGTCTCGGCATTATTGCTCGATACCCGCTCCGGCTATGCCTACGGCGTGGTTGAGGAGACGGCGACCGCTGAGAAAAACACCGCCGCACTGACGAGCAAAAATGCCATGGACAATATGCGTCTGGCGGTTGAACGTCAGGCCTTCGAGCAGTTCATAGACGAGTTCGAGCTGCTTTGGAAAAACGTCGCACAGCAGTACAGCAACAAGTAAAGCCGGATGCGCGGTTGCTAAAGCCCTTAATTGCTGCGGCTGTTGCCCTGCGCAAAAAAACATCCGGCAGGCTTTTTCTGCCTGCCGGATATTCTCGAAGGAGGAGTTGCTTACTTTGTCTTTTCGGCTTCTATGATGATTTTAATTGCTGTAAATATAAGAAAGCTTTGTTTTTGCCTTTGACTTTCAATTTAAGCATCTTTGTCTGTAAGTTGTTATTTTCCAAGAAGTTAGCTTAGGTTCAGTTTCCTTGTTATTCGCAATATCTCCAGCTTATACGGCCTGGGCGCTTCGGTGTTCGGAAAAAATGTTTTTTTCGTCTTTGTGCAGAGGGGCCAAAGCGGGGCCTGCAGTGATTGTCCGGTTGCTTTTGTTGGTCGCCCAATCACGAAACCTGCTGTTATGAGCCTTTAATTAATCCGGAGCAGTCATTTTTGCATCTTTGTCCTTGACTGTACCGTACGAATAGTTTCTATTTGGCCTGTGAATGAGGGATGGTAAGGTTAACAGGGATAACTTTTCAAGTCAATAGGGGCAATGGGCATTTGCGAAAGGAGGCCATTATGACAAGACTGATTCTGACGGCAAATTTGCTGGCATTAATGATAGCGCTTTATGGCTGCACCGAAAGTAACAGCGGTCGCGGTCAATTGGTAGCTGATAAAATGAGGCAGGCTACAGACCGTCACGCGGTAATTGAAGCGGCCAAGGACAAGGAAGTTGACATAATCGAAGATATGTCTCTGCACCGTCGGGCGTACCGCCAGAGTCTCGAGGCCCTGATAAAGTATTACCGCAACACCGGCGATTACATGAAGCGCAAATGGGCCCAGAAGGAGCTGGCCGCTCTCGACGCCATACCGCAGTACAACTATATCATCGAAGCGGCCGTCGCCGGACCTGAACTGAGGGCCAGCGAGGAGATACCCGAAGCGGATGATTTGTACTTTGAGGGCCAGGTAATTGAGGACGAAGCGCGCAGGCTGGTTTTAATTAAGAGTTCGGAAAAACTGCGTATCGCCCTCGACAGATACAATCAGGTTATAAGGCAGTACCCGACCAGCGACAAGATTGATGACGCCGCGTTCAGGGCCGGCAAGATATACGAAGAGTTTAAGGACTATTCCATAGCCCTGATTTACTATCAGCGCACATATCAGTGGGACCCGGAGACCGTGTATCCGGCCCGATACAAAGCGGCTCGCGTACTGGATGATAAGCTGCACCGCAGAGCCGAAGCTCTGGAGCTATATACCCAGGCCCTGAAATACGATGCACTGAGCACCAGCCAGAGAGAGTTCATACAGGAAAGAGTGGCCGAACTGACTCAAAGCAGGGAGATTACCGACTGATTGATGTGCCGGGGCCCCCTGGTATACTCTGATTGAATATAGGCCTGGCGCCGATGCCGGGCCTATTTTTTTGCCGACGCCGTATGGTGTACGAATTTGAAAACCAGGTTCTAAGTTTTATACGTACCGAGCAGTTATTCGGCGGCGGAGACAAACTACTTCTGGCCGTCTCCGGCGGCGCCGATTCGACAGCACTTCTGCAGGCGCTCTGGGCCCTGCGGGCCGACCGTCACATCGGAGCAGAGCTGCTTTGCGCCCATTTGAATCATAAGCTGCGGGGGTCCGAATCAGAGGCTGATGAGACACTCGTCATTTCCCAGGCAACCGGCCTGGGTCTCGATATTGTAACGCGTCGGCTCGACGTAAAACACTATGCCGCCGTGCACAAACTTTCTATTGAGACCGCTGCGCGAAAATGGCGGCTCGAAACCCTGTGTGAAATCGCAAAACAACACGGCTGCACATACATAGCCACCGGTCACCATAAGAACGACAACGCAGAGACCGTTATTCAAAGGCTTCTGCGGGGCACCGGATTTCGCGGGCTTGCCGGGATCCGGCCGAAGCGCAGGTTCGAGGGCGGCGCCTGTTTCATTCGCCCGTTGCTTTGTGTTGGCAGGGACCAGATACAGCAGTATCTTAAAAGTCGCGGTCTTGCCTGGCGGGAGGACTCGAGCAACCTCGAGGTTGAGTTCAGACGAAACTTTATTCGTCACCAGATGCTTCCTGAAATCCAGAAGGACTGCTCGCAGCCGGTCGTTGAGCAGCTCTGGCAGATGTCCTGCCGCATGCGCAAATTCCAGGTTTACCTCGAACGGCAAGCCGAACCGGTGTGGCACAAGATTGCCAAACCTTCCCACGGCCGTGTTATCATTGACCTGCCGGTTTTTCAGTCACAGCCTGAGCCGGTAAAAATAGAGCTCATCCGTCAGACACTTTCCCGGCTCGGAAGCGGCGAGCGTGACTTAACTGAGGCACATTTCAATCGCATCATCGACCTTGCAAATCAGAATGTAAGTAACCGTGTGCTCGAACTGCCGGACGGATTCACCTTTTGGCGGGAATATAAAAAGCTCGTCTTTGCTGCGCCGAAGCAGGACGTTAAAAACAAAGAGTCAGCCGCAGGCCGAACGGTCGAATTGAAAATTCCGGGACGAACAAGTTTCGGCAACTATGTAATCGAAGCAAACGTCACGAAATATAATAAGGCCGACTTCGAGAAGTTCAAAACCGACAAAAGTGGTTTCGTCGAGTGGTTTGATTGTGATAAACTTACATTGCCGCTTGCCGTCAGGTTCCGCCGTGACGGTGACAAATTCATTCCACTTGGAATGAAGAAGGAGAAAAAGGTCGGCCGGTTTTTGACGGACGCCCAGATTCCGCAGGATATTCGAGATAAGGTGCTTATTGTATCCGACGCACGGAAGATTATCTGGGTCTGGCCGATTCGAATTAGCGAGGAGGTAAAAGTAACCGACAAAACCATAAAATTGTTGCAGCTTGACGTCAGGCCCGGTTAATCAATCCCGGCCGACGACTTTCTTTTTGCGCAGGATATGATGGTAGTGCTGGGCGAAGCGGTGGGCCTCATCACGGACGTACTGCAGCAGTTTCAATGCCGGGGCGGTACGCGATAATCTCAGCGGCTCGGTATTGCCTCGGATGTAAATCTCTTCTTCTCTCTTGGCAAGCGCCGCTAATTTCAAATTGATTATTGTTTTCTCTGCGAGCTTTGCGTGCTCTGCGGTGAACAGTTTTTTCAGCGCATCTTCGGCTGCGTGCAGTTGACCTAATCCTCCATCTATCAAAACCAAATCCGGCCAAAGCTCTTCGCCTCTGAGTGCGTATTTGTATCTGCGCCTAACGACTTCAGAAATCATCGCATAGTCGTCGATGCCTTCGACCGTCTTGATTTTGAATCTGCGGTAGCCGCTTCTGAAAGGCCGGCCGTCAATGAACTTGACGAGTGAGCCGACCGCATCGCTTCCGGCGATGTGCGCAACGTCAATCCCTTCTATAATACGTATCGGCTCATCTGCCTTGAGTAATTTTTGCAGTTGCTCCAGCGCCTGCGCCGGGTCCGAGGCAAAGACCTCCGGCTGAACATCTTCCTGCGGTGTGCCGCGCCTGTCTAATCGTTCAATCAGTCGAATCCGGTCGCGGTACATAGCCGCTTCTTCGTATCGCAGCTCGGCTGAAGCAGTGTCCATCTTCTGTTTCCACTGGTTAATTATTATCGAGCGCTTTGATTTGAGAAACTTGCCGAGGTCGCTGATGAGCTTTTTGTAGCTCTTCTGGTCTACCAATGCTGCGCACGGCGCGACGCATTGTTTGATACTGTAAAGTATGCAGGGCCGGAAGAATTTACGTTTCAAATCATCGACGCGGATGTCCAGCTTGCACGTTCTGAACTTAAAAATTTTTTGTAGCACTACGAGCGTCTGGCGCAAATCGTAACTGCCAACGAACGGGCCGAACAATCGGCTGCCTTTTTCGCGCGGCTTTCGGGTGATATAAACGCCGGGGAAGTCATCGCCGGTCGTGATTTCGAGATACGGGAAGGTCTTGTCGTCAACGAGGTCGGTGTTATAAGGCGGGCGAATGTCCTTTATCAGCCGGGCCTCTTTAAGTACCGCATCGACCTCGTTGGCGGTCTCTAAATAGTCGACCGTCTCCACCTTTTCTATCATCTCCGTGATTCGCGGGCCGCGGGAGGTTTCCAGGTCGGCGCTTGGCTGAAAGTAGCTGGCCACACGGCTGCGGAGGTTCTTGGCCTTGCCTATATAAAGGACCTTGTCCTTAGGCCCTTTCATAAAGTACAGCCCCGGCCCGGTGGGAAGCTCCTTTATTTTGTCCCTTATCTGCTCGATTCGCGTTTTGTTCTTTTCATCTGTCATATCTTGCTGCTATTTTATCCGCCGGGAGCGTATGATAAAAGCCCTTTTGACAAGCAGTCATAATGGTAAAATAGCTGGAGTAGGTAAAACGCTTAGGGTAAATGCCTAATGACTAAGCTGGAGCTGAAACCGAATCAGACAGTTCTTTTTACCGGTGACAGTATAACCGACGCCGGCAGGCTGCAGCGGGCTTACCGGCCGTTCGGCAACGGCTATGTAAATTTCACCGCCAACTACCTCCTGGCCAGGTACCCGCAGCTCAATTTGGGCATTATCAATACTGGTATCAACGGTAACACGGTACGTGACCTTGAGCGAAGATGGGAAAGAGACTGTCTGATATACAAGCCCGATGTGCTGAGTGTGCTCATCGGAATCAACGACCTGTGGCGGCTGCACACCGCCGGCAGAGAGGATGAAGGCGTCGCGCTGCAGGTATATGAATCTACGTATCGGCGACTGCTTAGCGCTGTAAGGCGACAAAGTGATTGTCAAATCGTTTTGATGGAACCATTTATGTTCTGCGACGACTCGCAGAATGCACTGCTGGGACGCTTGCGTGGCTATATAAATGTTGTGCATGTCCTTGCGGAGCAGTTCAACGCCGTTCTTGTGCCCTTGCAGGCTGCGATTGACCAAAGAATCAAGACCGTAGCGTCCGATAAATGGTCGGATGATATGGTTCACCCCTTTGTCTGGGC
>CAYSTP010000072.1:0-9962 GCA_964434085.1 uncultured Pirellulales bacterium | reverse complement strand
TGAATATCGAGGCTATTTCCATAGAGCCGGGGAAGTTATAAAGGTAAAAACCGCCGGGCCTTATTTCGGCAATCTCTTTGGCGTTGAGCTTATCAACAAGATAGTTGATTGTGCCTGTTGAGACGTCGCCGCCGTCCATCCAGCCGGAAAGACCCATCACCAGCCTGCCCTTATGAAGCTCGCACGTTTCTTTAATGATGAGCGTGTCGTTATTCATTGTTAAACTCTAAGCCCTAAACTCATCAGATGTTGTATCAATTTGAAGTTGTTTAATCCAGCTAAAAATGGATACGTCTGACAGGCGGGGTCAGTTTGGCGGTACCGATTTATCATTCGCGGATTATGTCGGCGATTTTCATCAGGCGGGAGGTATTGTCGCGCTCGGCCTCGGAGAGCTTGTCGAAGATGAACTTGATAGTCTGCTGCATCTCGGGGATGACGACATGCTCGAGAACGTTGACCCTTCGGCGGGTCATCTGCAACTCGGCGGCCAACAAATGAGCCTGCTTTTCCTTCTCGGCCAGCTCAATTAGTTTGTCGAAGGCCTTTTCGAGGGCAAGCAGCGCCACGTCAAGCTCACCTGACGTTGTCGCAAAACCGTAGCAGATAATCTCGCCGGCCATCTCCCTGGCGAGATGCGGCACCTTGACATTCATAATATTAGCAAGCTGGATGGTCAGACTGAACTTCTTGGTTGGTATTTCCAGAGCGGCTTTGATGTTCTCAGGCTCCATTGTCGCCCGTGCCAACATGAACCTGCGGCAGGTCTCAAGTAACTGCTTTTCCACCTGCTGACGCAAAGGCTGAATCTGTCTGGCTATCAGCAGCAATTGCCGTGAAATCTCATCACGTTTTTCGCTGAGCAGATGATGTCCGCGTACCCCCAGGGCCAATCGCCTTCGCAGGTGCAGCAACTCCATTCTTGTCGGATTGACACGAAGCATATTTCGTCGCCCGTCGCTAGGCCCACGGCCCACGTTAGAGTTTGTTAATAAGGTTAATCAGCATACGCATTTCGTGATTTAAGAGTTCTGCTAATTCTGCCAGCTCATTATCAGTAATATACTTTCGTCTATGAGCAATGATTGATTGAGTATCAAGCTCTGCGCAGGAACCCAGTGAAATTTCGAGAAAATGCCTGTACTCTTTGTTGTGGCCTCTTACAAAACCCTCTGATATGTTGGACGGGATAGAAACAGACGCCTTTCTCATCTGCATTGTCAAACCATATATCTCCTCACGGGGAAATTTGGCTGTTAATAAATACACGGTATCGACTATCTCGATGCCTTTTTGCCAGACCTTGAGGTCTTTGTAATCCTTGACTTTCATTCGCTTTTGTCCTCGGACGAGTCACGTGGGCCGGGCGACGAGTCACGGTTGCTCTTTCGGAAGCGGGGCATATACTTTTCAATCAGTTTGACATCGATGCGCTTAAGTTCTGCGTTCTCGAACATGCTGAGCAGCTCCCAGCCCAAATCGAGTGTCTGCTCGATAGTTCGATTTTCATAATAGCCCTGTGAGACATATCTGGCCTCGAACTTGTCGGCGAAGGCCATAAACTTTCTGTCTTCGTCGGAAAGGGCGTCTTCACCCATAATGGTCGCAAGCTCCTGGGCTTCCTTGCCGCGGGCATAAGCGGCGTAAAGCTGATTATATAAATCTGCATGGTCCTCGCGGGTCTTGTCAGGCCCGATTCCCTTGTCTTTCAGACGCGACAGACTCGGCAGGGCGTCAACCGGCGGCGCTATGGCTTTTCGGTGCAGCGACCGCGATAGGATAATCTGCCCCTCAGTAATGTAACCTGTCAGGTCCGGCACCGGATGGGTCTTGTCATCTTCGGGCATGGTCAGTACCGGCACCATCGTGATGGAACCTTTCTTACCTTTTATTCGGCCTGCCCTTTCATAGACAGTTGCAAGGTCGGTATAGAGATAGCCGGGATAGCCCCGTCTGCCCGGCACTTCCTTCCGGGCGGCACTGATTTCACGAAGGGCCTCGCAGTAGTTGGTCATATCATTGAGAATGACAAGTACGTGCATGTCCTGCTCAAACGCTAAATACTCAGCGGCGGTCAGGGCGAATCTCGGAGTGGCAATTCGTACGATAGCAGGGTCGTTCGCAAGGTTAATAAACATGACCGCCCGTTCGATTGCGCCGGTTTCGGTCAGGTCGTTGATGAAGAACTGGGCAGCTTCGAAGGTGATACCCATCGCGGCGAAGACCACAGCGAACTGCTCACCCTTGCCGCGGACGGTCGCCTGCCGGGCAAGCTGGGCGGTCATATCGTCATGGGGCAGACCCGCACCGGAAAAGATAGGCAGCTTCTGTCCGCGTACCAGCGGATTCAATCCGTCAATGGTTGATATGCCGGTTTGAATAAACTCGTTAGGATAGTCACGGGCGGAAGGATTAATCGGTGCGCCGTTGATATCGAGTGACTGTTCGGGGATTATAGCCGGTCCATCGTCCTTAGGCTCACCGAGACCGCTAAAAACACGTCCGAGGATTTCGGGTGAAACGTTAAAGGTCAACGGCTTGCCAAGAAAGCGAACGGTGCTCTCATCGACATCGATACCGCTGGTGCCTTCGAAGACCTGAACGAGGACCTTGTCTCTTTCAACCTGCAGGATTTGACCGTGCCGAATCGAGCCGTCGCCAAGCTCGATATCAACGATATGGCCGAACCTGGCGTCGTCGACCTTCTCCACCAGCATCAGCGGGCCGTAGATATCTGTTACTGTCTGATATTCCTTGAGCATTTTCCTACACCTTAACCGGTTGGAGTTCTTTTATCTGTGTTTCAATTGTCTTTCTTATCTCGCTGATTTTTGTAATTTCCTTCTGAGGTATATATTTGGCACGTGCGATTTCTTCGCGCACCGGCAGCTTGAATATATCCGCTGTATCTGCGCCGGCTTCGATAGCCTGCAGCGCCATCTTGTGGAAATGCAGTACCGTTTTGAGCATTTCGTATTGTTTTTCAAGTGAGGTAAACGTGTCCACCTCATGGAATGCATTTTGGTGCAGGAAGTCCTCGCGAATGGAACGGGAGGTCTCGAGTGACAGCCTGTCTTTCGGCGATAAGGCTTCTGCGCCGACGAGTCGAACGATTTCCAGAAGGTTCGATTCCTGTTCGAGAAGACTCATAGCCTCTCTTATCATCTGGTCCATCTCGATACCCTGGTCCTTATCTTCGAAACATCCTTTCAGATATTCCTTATAGAAGGAGTAACTGGTCAGCCAGTCGATGGCAGGGAAGTGTCTCTGATAAGCGAGCCTGGCCATGAGCGACCAGAACACTTTGACTACGTGTAGTGTCGCTTGCACGACCGAATCACTGAGGTCACCGCCGGGCGGGCTGACGGCACCGATAACCGAAAGGGCGCCCTCGCGCTGCGGTTTGCCCTGGCACTGCACGCGCCCGGCCCTTTCGTAGAACGATGCGATTCGGGCGCCGAGATAGGCGGGGTAGCCTTCCTCTGCGGGCATCTCTTCCAGGCGCGTTGAAATCTCACGCATTGCCTCGGCCCATCGGCTGGTGCTGTCGGCCATAAGAGCTACCGTGTAGCCCATATCGCGAAAGTACTCGGCGATGGTGATACCGGTATAGACTGAGGCTTCGCGAGCAGCTACCGGCATGTTCGATGTATTGGCAATCAGTACTGAACGCCTCATCAAAGGTTCGCCGCTTCGCGGGTCTTTCAGTTCCGGGAATTCGGTCAATACATCGGTCATCTCGTTTCCGCGTTCGCCGCAGCCGACATAGACCACAATATCTGCATCGACCCACTTGGCCAATTGGTGCTGCACCACCGTTTTTCCCGTTCCGAACGGCCCGGGCACACAAGCTGTTCCGCCCTTGGCGATTGGGAAAAATGTGTCGATGACCCGCTGGCCGGTAGTCAGTATTCTGTTCGGGGCCAATCTTCGTATAACGGCCCGCGCATTACGCACGGGACATTTCTGCATCAATTGCAGATTCGTTTGGCCGTCTTTGGTTTTGACAGTACCGATTGTATCTGTAACGGTATAATCGCCCTCTTTAAGACCTGCTACTGTCCCGATGACATCTTGCGGCACCATTATCCTGTGGTTGACCAGTGAACTTTCTTCAACCTCACCAATGATATCACCGGGGCCGACCTCCGTTCCGTTATTGATAGTCGGCCTGAAGTGCCATTTCTTTTCTCTATCCAGGCCCGGCACAGTGGTGCCGCGGCTCATAAACGCACCTTCAGCTTCGTACAGCGCGTTGAGCGGTCGCTGGATGCCGTCATAGATACTCTCAATCAAACCGGGTCCGAGCTCGACGCTCAACGGCGCCTGCGTATCAACGACGGGTTCACCCGGCCCGATACCGACCGTATCCTCATAGACCTGAATCGAAGCCAAATCCTCATGCAGCTCAACAATCTCCCCGATAAGGTTGAGCTTACCCACTCGTACCACATCGTACATTCGCGAGCCGGTCATGCCTTCGGCCACGACGACAGGGCCTGCCACTTTTACAGTTCGCCCTTCTTTTACCTCTGCCATTATTTAGGACCTCTTTAACTTTAGTCAGTTACTTTTCAACACATTAACGCCCATCGCCATCTTCAGCGCCCGGCCGAGACTCTGCGTGGCGAAGCCCTCGGATTTGGTAGTGAACGGAACCACCAGCACACAGGGCAATGTCTTTTTTCGAACCGCGGTGAACACTTCCTCAGCCTGCGGCGCTATGTTCTCAGCCACGACCACCAGTGAGTATTTTTCTTCGAGTATCTTCCTGGCGCCATCGATTATCGACTGTCGTTCGTCTGTAACGTCGAACGTATCGACTCCCAGCGCCGAAAACGGCATCACAAAATCCGAACCACCTAATACAGCTATCTTGCTTTCCATTATTCTCCGATTCGGTCCAGAATCAGTCTCGTTTCGAGATTGTTTTTCTTGCCGGTCAATATCAGTCTGACTATACGAATCTCGCCTTCTTTTGTCAGCAGGTACGCGATTACAGGTTGCGGTCCCGCCGTTATCTGCTTAGTCTGACTAAGGAACCCGGCGAGATATTTGTCGAAATTTGCTTCCAGTTTCAGGAACGATTTGTTGGCCGAAAGATAACTGACGCCCGAATCGACCGTCTCATAATATGGCGTTGCAAAAAATAATGCGGCTACCGCCTCGTATCCGACATCAAGGCCGTGCCTGAGACGCTCGATTTCAAGGTATCCGCCCTCAACGAAGACATCGCGCAGTTCCGATTCGGTGAACTTCAAACGCAGCATCGTTTTGATATTGAGTATATCCACCTGTATTCTGAAAAGGCTCTCAAGAAATTCACTTTGCAGCTCGTGGGCCATAGAAATCTTATACCGGGCCTGTGACGCATCGAGTGCAAAGTCAATGTCTCTGACGTTCTTGTTCTCGTAATAAGCCAGCACCGCCTCTTCTATCGCCTCCTGCATATACTCCGGCAGGGGGGCATAATCCTCCTGCTCGAATATTTGCTGGAATTCATCTGCAGGTATGCTGCCATTGTCACTGTAATCAACACCGATAGGCTTGTCCGTCAACTGTCTTCGCAGGGCCAGACGCAGGTTGGCGAAATCATCCTTTTCTTTTAGCAACTGTATAAGCGGTTCATCAAGCATCAGGCTGACAAATAACCCTCTTACATCCGAACGTTTTTGAAGCAGCATCTGTTCAACCTGGCCAAAATCCTTTGTCCCGGATGGCAGGGCATACTCGGTGGAACTCAACAGGTCAAGTGCCGCCGCAAAATCCGGAGCATTGGCCAAATCGAGAAGTACTGCTCTACTGAGCAATTGCGTCTCGAGGGCGCGAACCTTGGCCGTTGCAAATGCGTACCGCCAGTCGTTGCCGCCTACAAGCGGGTAGGTATAAAAATCAATAGTCGGCGCCTCTGCAATCGCGTTCACTTAGCGTACATCCTCAAACATCTCTTTAGCCAAATCTATCTCCAGCTCCTTTTTAGCCTCGTCGAGCAGCACAGCCAGCGATACGTTGTTCCTGATTCTACCTCTTCGCAGTACAAATCCGGCGTCGACGGCCTCTCTTTCCTCCGACAATCTGAGATTGCCGTGAAAACCGGGGCCGAGCTCGCGATTGACCTGCTTGATAAACTCATGGTCAATCCTTTTTTCGTCGGTATCGACGATGACCTCTTCGTCGCCGGTCTCGACCGCAGCAGTCATCAGCTTTTTCATCAACCGGCGGTACTCGTCGTCCGGCATCCTGGTAAGCTGCTCCTTAGCCTTGTCGAAGACCTCTTGCAGCAATTCTCTCTTTTGTGCCAGGTGCTCCCTGGCGATATCCATCCGGGCGGCGGCGAGCATGTGGGCCTTTTTGTCTTCGCATGCCTTTCTTGCAAGTTCGTTCGTTTGAGTTTTGTATTCACTGAACTGCTTATCAAGCTGCGCCTGCTCGTCAGCCTGTTTTTGCCGGGCCTCGGATTTTATCTTGTCGGCCTCGGCTTGCGCTTCGGATAGTATCTTACTTATTACCTGTTGGGCTTCCATCTGCACTGTCCTATTGATTAAAAATCAAAGTTCATCGTTTTATGCGGCAGCAGTCGCCGCGGCGGGCCAATGAATTCCGAACCACAGGATGAATAATGTCACCAGCAGCCCGAGAATCGCGTAAATCTCGACCATAACCGCATAGACAACACCGGCCTTAAAAGCCATTTCCGGCCTTTTGGCAGCCATCAGGATACCTCCTGCGCAGACCTTGCCCTGTTGAATCGCGCTGAACAGGCCCGCAATTCCGACGGGCAGACACGCTGCTAAAATCTGAAGACCGAGTACGACGCTTATTTCCTCGGCAAGTCCGCCGCCGAAAAAGTTCATCTGCAGCATTACGATGAAGGCGCCAAGAAAGCCGTAGAAACCCTGCGTGCCGGGCAACACAACCATGATAAACATCTGGCCGTAGCGCTCCGGTTTTTCACTGAGCACTCCTGTTGCACTTCTGCCGGCGATGCTGATTCCAAACGCCGAGCCGATGCCTGCCAGAAAAGCCGCCATGCCCGCTCCCAACAAAGCTAATGCCATTCCGTAACTCATTGTCTGTCCTGCCTTTCTTGTCCCAACGAATTATTCATTCTTCTGCTCAATGTAAATGTATTCATATTGCTTGGTCAGAGGCTTGAACTGCCTGCCTCCGCCAACCAGAAACTTGGGGAAAAACTCGACATATTGCAAACGCAGCGTATGCACAAATGCGCTTAATATAGCCAGCAGCATATTAAAGACGTGCCCGCCGATGAGAATCAGTATCGTAACAACAAATCCGATGACAGGTATGTTTCCGGAGATTTGAGCAATGACGTTGATAGCCATAGCAAGCCCCGCTCCTACCATACCCAGAGCCATCAACCGAAGATAGCTGAGCACGTCGCCCAGATAAAACACACTGCTGAACAGGTTATAGAAACCCATTCCCAGCCGAGCTCCGATGCCGCCTTGCCGATGGCTGAAAAGAAAAATCATAACGGCAGGCACAATCGCCGTGTATCCGAAAATCCCGCTGGTCTCAGCCGGTATCGCGCCGGCCTTGCTTGCGCCGAACAGGACAATCGAGTTGAGCATAACAATCCAGGTTAACTGGTCGCATATCGCTGCGACGAAGTCCTTTCGACGGATGTTATGGAAAAAGGCGATGGCAAGACCGGTGATGAGCTGGAAGTAACCCAGACCGACTGCCAGGCCGAAAAAGAGCATCGGGTTTTTGAAAGGGTCGAACCACATCATGCGTTCTCTAACCGGTCCCAGCGCGGGTATAAACTTCTGTATTCCATCCCCGAACCAGCCGCCGGTCAATGCTCCCACAATAACCGTGGCTGTCGCGCACAAAGCCAGCATATAGAGCAGCTTTTTATCGCCCTGCATTTTTACGATAAACAGCGCCAGCATTGCGAGCATCAAAAGTCCATACCCTGCATCGGCGAGGCACATTCCGAAGAAAATAGCAAAGAACGGCGCCAGAAACAGCGTAGGGTCAAGGTTGAAATACTGCGGCATACCATACAGACGTGTCACCACCTCGAAGGGCCTGACCAGCCGCCTGTTCTCTATCTCGACCGGAACTTCTTCACCCTCAGCAGGTTCAATTTTTGTTATCTGGGCAGCTTCGAGACCGGAGATGATTTGCTCGAGTTTGCGGTAATCCTTTTTTCTGACCCATCCTTCGAGGATGACCGTCCGTTCGGTAGCGGGGCAATCGCTGGCGGTCTGCTCCCTATTAAGCAGATTGGCATAATGGTCGTGCAGAATCTGCAGCTTGACAAAATTGCGAGCCAGCTCTTTTGCTTTCGCCTGTTGCTGCTGGAGCTCATTCTGCACCTGAACCAGTTTTTTTTCGTTCTCACTTATCAGTTCAGCAATGGTCCCACTCATGCCCTCAAAGCTGACGGACTCGAAATCAGCCGAGCGCAGGAGCTTGTGCGCGTCGCCCGCACTGTCCTTCAGGGATACAACGAGAATCGCAGTCTGCGTCCCGACACTGCCGACTTCTTCGATTGCCGCCCCGGCTTGGGCCAGGCGCTCGGTGACGTCAGCGAGTTTGTTGGCAGGCAGCAGCCCCGCAATACAGGTTGCCTTTTCCAGCTCAGTCAATTCTTCAACATTGATATCGAGGGCCGCCCAGGGCTTCAGCCGTGTCAGAGTGCTCTGTATGTTTTCTATTTCACTGTAAAGCTTTTCGATTTTCGATTCGATATCCAAAGCCGTCTTAACCAGCTCATCATCTGTTTTATCTTCAATGACGCTGTCGTAACGACTCTTATCAATCACGACCCGGGGCGCCAGTGCCGCAGTCAAACCTTTCGGTGTATCTGCGTAATAGCGCAGGAACGTTACGCTTTTCGAAATGCGGCCGAGTTTTTCCTCTATTTCGCGAGGCCTGTTGCCTGCCGTCTCCAGGTCCGGATAGTGTTTACTCACCATCGCTTCTTCGGCATTTAGTATCTGGCAAATGCCGCTTTGCTGCAGGGTCTCCAAAAGCTGCGAGGCCTGTAACTTGTGACAGGCAATCAAAATTTTCGACATGGAAGAGATGGCCATGCTTAACCCTTCAGGTACTCCATTACTTTAGCTGCTGCTGCGGGGATTTTCGGTGACACCTTTTCTCGAAGCTCATCACGGTCCTTTTGACCTTGCTTGTCGAGCTTTTCTACTTCGGATTTTCCTTCGGCCTCGGCTTTGGCCACCGCCTGGTCAATCGCCTTTTTTCTTTCCTGTTCCGCCTGTTCGAGCATCTGCTGCTTTTGTTTGCGGAACTGCTCGGCCTGTTGGTGTGCGTCGGCCTTGGCTTGCTCTATGATTTGCGCCGCCTGTTTCTCAGCGTCCTTTATTCTCTTTATCAGCTCCATCTGATTCTCCGGATACCTGCCTTATCGATAGAAATGCGGAAGATATTATATTTTTCGGCTAATAACAAGCGATATAGGCATTTTTCTTCGCTTAAAGGATGGAATCCACCTTTGCAGCCATCTGTTTGACATGGCCGAGCGATTTGGCAAAGCAGGCTTGCTCAACATCACTCAGGTCAAGCTCGACTACCTTTTCAACTCCATTCATACCTAATATTGCCGGCACTCCGACGTAATATCCGCCTACCGAGTATTCCTTGTCGCAATAAGCACAGCAGCAGATAAGGTCTTTGGTGTCCTGAAGAATTGCCTTAGCCATTTTAACAGCACCGGCGGCAGGGGCGTAATAGGCGCTGGAGCCAAGCAGGTTCACAACCTCAATACCGCCGTTACGGGTCCTCTCGATAAGGGCCTCTATCTTCTCATGGCTGAGAAGGCTGGTAAGGGGCTTGTCATTTACCATTGTTAATCTGGGCAAAGGGACCATATCATCGCCGTGGCCGCCCATCAAAGTTGCCTTCACATCCTGCGGGCTGACCCCGAGTTCCAATGCGATAAAATAACAAAACCGGGCGCAGTCCAGGGC
>CAYSTP010000071.1:0-10140 GCA_964434085.1 uncultured Pirellulales bacterium | reverse complement strand
GAGCCGGCACACTGTGGTTTGAAGGACACTGGGGATTTCAGTATTATATGGAGGCCGCGGGCGCCAAAGCATTGGATCTTAAGACTTCGGACATCGTTGCTGGTGACATAGTCATTATTCCCTCTAACAACACAGGTCTCCATCCTCTGCCGGAAGAAATAGCAGACCTTGGTCGGGTCCTTCAGTTCAACTCATACCGGAAAATCGCTACTGTGAGTCTGCGACTGGGAGCAGGGTTTTATTCGGAGCGATTTGGGCCACTTCCCTTCGTCGCGGGGCCGGTCGCCCCTGAAAGGTATTATGCTTTTATAATTAAGTAGCGCACACTAAAATAGACTGCCAAGTTACATAGTATCACAATAAGTGCAGCAACTATTATGTTCAAAGAGAAGAAAGTTATTGTCGTAATGCCTGCTTATAATGCGGCCAAAACGCTGCGGCAGACCTATGACGAAGTGATGGCCCAGAACGTTGTTGATATTGTCGTCATCGTTGACGACGCCAGCAGCGATGATACTGCGGCCCTGGCTTCAAAGCTGCCCAACACGGTGTTTCATACTCATCCGGCCAACCTCGGCTACGGCGCCAATCAGAAAACCTGCTACAGGCTTGCCCTCGAACACGGTGGCGACATCATAATAATGGTCCATCCCGACTATCAATACACCCCAAAGCTCATACCGGCGATGGTTTCTATCATCGGAAATGAGCTTTATGATTGTGTGCTCGGTTCGAGGATTCTCGGCGGATACGCGCTGAAAGGCGGGATGCCCTTATGGAAATATATATCAAACCGTTTTTTGACCTTTGTGGAGAACGCTTTGGCCGGTGCAAAGCTATCCGAGTACCATACCGGCTACAGGGCTTTTTCCCGCAGACTGCTTGAAAAAATACCGTTCGAGAACAACTCTGACGATTTCGTGTTTGATAACCAGATGCTTATGCAGATTCTATGGTACGGGCACATGATTGCAGAGGTTAGCTGTCCGACCAAATACTTCGCAGAGGGTTCATCGATTAATTTTGTTCGCAGCATAAAATATGGGTTCGGATGTCTGCGGACGGCTTTGCTTTTCCGACTTGCAAAGATGAATCTTATAAATTCAAATTTGTTTCCCAAATAGATGGTTAAAAGCTCGGGTAAAAACCGGTCTGTTTTAATCGGCCTGGCGCTGGTGACAGTAACGGTTGCTGCTTTTTATCAGGTTTATAGCTTCGAGTTTGTTAATTACGATGACCCCTTATACGTTTATGAAAACCCAAATATCCAGGCGGGCATTACTTTCAAAACCATCAAATGGGCCTTCACCTGCGGTTATGCCGGCAACTGGCACCCTCTAACGTGGCTTTCCCATATGCTGGACCGGCAGCTCTTCGGCCCCGACCCCGCCGGCCATCACCTGACCAATCTGGTTTTTCACATTGCAAATACCCTGTTGCTGTTCATCGTTCTAAAACAAATGACACGGGCGCCCTGGCGAAGTGCTTTTGTTGCGGCCCTGTTTGCCATTCATCCGCTCCACGTCGAATCTGTTGCCTGGGTCGCTGAGCGTAAAGACGTCCTGAGTGCTTTTTTCTGGATGTTAACAATGTTGGCTTATGTTCGATACGCGGAACGTCCGTGCATGAAACGTTACCTTTTGATACTGCTTTTTTTTGCACTGGGTCTTATGGCCAAGCCGATGCTGGTGACATTACCGTTTGTATTGCTGCTGCTGGACTATTGGCCTCTGGGACGTATACCGAACGAACAGGAAATCGGCAAAACCGGCCGACACCTGATTTTGGAAAAGCTCCCCTTCTTTGCCCTGTCGGCAGTTTCAAGCGTCGTTACCTTTTTTGTGCAGCGAAGCGGCGGGTCGGTGAGAACGTGGCAGTTTCTGCCTCTCGATTACCGCATCTTCAACGCTTTGGTTTCCTATACCGGCTACATCGAAAAGATGTTCTACCCAAGCCGTTTAGCGGTTTTATATCCACACCCGGGCGCCGGATTACCGGTGTGGCAGGCTCTAATTTCCTTTTTGGTACTGGCTGGTGTAACGGCAGTCATAATCTATACTGCCAGGCGCCGGCGGTATCTCGCGGTAGGATGGCTGTGGTATCTTGGGACCCTGGTGCCGGTCATCGGCCTGGTCCAGGTAGGTTTACAAGCTACGGCCGACCGCTATACCTATCTACCGTCTATAGGGATTTTCATTATGGTCACCTGGGGCGCCGCTGAGCTTTTTAGCAGTCTTCACCTGCGAAAAATCCTGCCGGCAACATTAGCGGGAATAATTCTTGCCGCCTTGTTGGTCTGCACCCGTATGCAGGTACGCTATTGGCGAGACAGTATTACTTTGTGCGGTCATGCCCTGGAAGTAACTAAAGACAATTATGTCATGCACAACAATTACGGAAACGCTCTGCGCGATAAAGGCCGATTTAATGAGGCCGTTACGCATTTCGAACGCTCGACAAAAATCAATCCGCGATATGTCAAGGCCTATGTAAATCTGGGGATGGTTTATTTTCGCGAGGAGAAAATAACGCAGGCTGCCGCCTGCTGGAACGAAGCATTGAGACTCGAGCCTGATAACATCGGCGTCCTCAATAATCTGGCATGGCTCAGGGCCACCGCGGCAAATCCGGAATTCCGCGACCCCGACCAGGCCGTCGAGCTGGCACTGCGTGCCTGCGAACAGACACAGTATAATCGACCCGACATTATGGATACGCTGGCCGTCGCCTATGCCGCGACAGGCAGATTCAGCCAGGCGATAGAAACCGCTGAAAAAGCCCTGGAACTATGCCAATCTCCCGAACAAAACACAATTAAAGAAGAGATTAAAAACCGGCTGGTCCTGTATAAGGCGGGCAAACCTTATATCGAAACTCGGTAGGCCGTTTCAGCTTATTGTTGACACCGCGCCGAACAACAAATAAAGTTGTTTCTAATGGCAAAGAAACTTTATATCGTTGACGGACACGCCCACATCTACGCTTCTTACTATGCCCCGATGCGGCAGAGGCTGGTAAGTCCTTCGGGTGAGCCCACCAAGGCGACTTATATTTTCACGACCGCGATTCTGAAACTTCTCAATGAGGCCAAACCGGATATGCTCGTCGTTGCGATGGATTCCAAGGAGCCGAGCTTTCGGGTGGATATGTATAAAGAATACAAGGCCCATCGTCCGCCTATGCCCGATGATATGCCGGTGCAAATCGACCGTATCGAGCAAATCTTAGAGGCGATGAATGTCCCCGTGCTGCGATGCAGCGGATATGAAGCGGACGACATCATAGGGACACTTTCGAGTAAGGCCTCGAATAAAGGGGTCGATGTCTATATCTGTTCAAAAGACAAGGACATGCTTCAACTGCTGGACAAGCACGTTCGCACCTATGATATGAAAACGTCTGAAGTATTCGACACAGCGAAGATGAAGGCTGAAATGAAGCTTACGCCGGAACAGTTCGTTGACGTCCTCGCCCTTCAGGGAGATACGAGCGACAATATTCCCGGCGTGGCCGACGTCGGTCCAAAGACGGCGCTGGAATGGATACAGAAATACGGCTCTCTCGAAAATCTCTATAAACACGCCGACGAAATCACGGGTAAACGCGGTGAAAACCTGCGGGCCAGCCGCGATAAAGCGGAACTGAGTAAAAAGCTGGTCATCATCGACCGAAAGACCCCTGTGGATGTCGATTATGACAAATTCGCCGTAAAGGAATTTAACCAGGAGGCCCTTGGGCGGATATTTACGGAACTGGGCTTTTCAAGACTGATTACCCAATTGCATCTGCCCTCTGTTGAAGTCAAGCCGGCCAAAGAACAAAAGACAAAAAAGGCAACACCTGCTCACGGCGGCGGTCCGGCAATTACAAAAACGACAAAACCAAAGTACCAACTCATCGACACACAGGAAAAATTTGAAAAGTTCGTCACCACGCTGAAGAAAGTCAAGCGCTTCGCTATTGATACCGAAACGGATGCGATGGACGCGATGCGGGCCGATTTGGTCGGGGTAAGTTTTTGCCGGCAGGCAGGCGAGGCTTTCTATCTGCCGGTCAAAGCGCCTCTGGGTACGAAACATCTCGAGTTGAAATCTGTAAAGAAACAACTCGTATCCATACTTGCCAATCCGGACGTTAAGAAAATAGGTCAGAACATAAAGTACGACATGCTGGTTCTGCGAAACGCGGGTATGCCTCTTGCCGGGGTGGACTTCGATACAATGGTCGCATCGTATTGCCTTGACCCGCTGCGGAGAAGCCATGGCCTGAACGGCATGGCGCTGGATTTTCTTAATTACCAGTGTGTCCCCATATCGGCGCTAATCGGCAAGGGCAAGAACCAGTTGACCTTCGACATGGTCGATACCGAGGCAGCCTGCCGGTATTCGGCTGAGGACGCGGATATAACCTTTCGGCTTTATGAGTATCTGAAAGACGGGCTGGATGCCCAGCCGGCACTTAGAAAATTGTTTGAAGAAGTCGAAATGCCGCTGGTTAGCGTATTGGCCCAGATGGAACACAACGGCGTTGCAATTGATACTGATGTGCTCAGGAAAATGAGCGGCCGACTTGAAAGCGAGGTCAAATCCGTTGCCGAACATATTTACGAACTGGCGGGCACTGTTTTCAATATAGATTCACCAAAGCAATTAGCGGAGATTCTGTTCGACAGGCTGGGCCTAAAGTCGGTTCGCGTCGGAAAGGCCGGGCGCAGTACAGACGCGGCTGTTCTCGAACAACTATCACAGGAGCACCCCATCGTAGATATGATTCTTCAGTATCGCCAGATTAGCAAGTTGCAGAATACGTACGTTGATAAACTGGGGACATTGATAAACCCGCGTACCGGGCGAGTACATGCCTCGTTTAATCAAACGGTCACAGCCACCGGAAGGTTAAGTTCGAGCGACCCGAACCTGCAGAACATACCTGTTCGTACGGACCTTGGCCGGCAGATTCGCTCGGCGTTCGTCCCCGGCGACAAAGGCGACTGTATCCTCAGCGCCGACTACTCTCAAATTGAACTGCGATTGCTCGCCCATTTCTCAAAAGACAAAGCACTGCACAAGGCCTTTGCCCAGGACAAGGATATACATCGTTTTGTTGCGTCCCAGATTTTTGATGTCGATATCGATGAAGTGACCGACGAGATGCGGAGCCGCTGCAAGGCCGTCAACTTCGGAATCATATACGGTCAGGGGCCGTTCGGTCTGTCTCGAACTATCGGTATCAGCCAGGCTGAGGCAAAGAAATTTATCGAAGATTACTTTGCCCGATACAGCTCCATAAAAGATTTCATGCAGAATGTAATCAGCAAGGTACGTCAAAACGATTACGTGGAAACTATACTCGGCCGCCGACGCAAGATACTAAACCTTAAAAGCAAAAATTCGATGAAGCGCTCCCAGGCCGAGCGCCTGGCTGTCAACACAGCCATACAGGGCTCTGCCGCGGATTTAATCAAGGTTGCAATGATAAACATCCAGCGGAAAATCGACACAGAGAAGCTGCCTGTTAAACTCATCCTGCAAATTCATGATGAACTAGTATTCGAGCTGCCTAAGAACCAAATCAAGAAACACTGCGCCTGGATAAGCAGGGAAATGACCGAGGCGATTAAGCTGGACATTCCGCTGAAGGTGGATGTGAAGTACGGCGCCAACTGGCTCGGCGACGAATAATCAGGCAGGACCAGACAATTATTGTTCAGCCTGACTGTTGGACCAGCGAATAGCATACTGAAGCAGTTCTGTTGCGTCGGCCAGGTTAAGCTTATCCTTGATATGTGCCCTGTACGTTTCGATTGTCTTTATGCTCAGATGCAGCCTTTGTGCGATTTTGCGCGTGCTGTAACCCTGACCGATAAGTGAGAAGACCTCAAGCTCGCGGTCACTGAGCCTGTCTATGGCAGAGGCGCCGACATCAGGACCGCCCCCGACAATCTTGCTCATCATCTTGCCGGCCACGTTATCACTGACATAAATGCGCCCGCTCAGTATTTTACGAATTGCATCGACAACCTTTACCGTTGCCTCGGATTTCATCACGTATCCTTTGGCCCCTGCCCGGAGGGAACGCTCGGCATAAAGCGACTCGTCATGCATGGAAAGCGCCAGGACGGGAAGATTCGGATATGCAGCCTTGATATCCTTTATCAACTCCATGCCGCTGGTCTCTTTGAGAGATATATCGACAATGACAAAATCCGGCCGGCCCCCTTTTATAAGTGACATGGCCTCGGGTGCATCTTCGGCCTGAGCGCAGACCTCAAGGTCCGGTTCTTCATTGATAAGCTGGGCCAGTCCCTGCTGAACGATTGGGTGGTCATCGACCACAAGAATTCTGGTCTTTTGTTCTGCGGTTTTTGCTGTGTCTTTCTTAGTCGTCATTTTGATTTATTTTACTGCGGTCGCCGGCCTGTTCAATCGGAAAGGAGCAGGTGACAACCGTTCCGCCTTTGGGGCCCCTTCGAACCGTAAGCTCGCCGGCTATTAAGTCTACACGATGGTCCATAATCTGCAAGCCCATTCCTGTGCCTCTTTTCTCATATTCTCCGGGAAAATCTCTGCCATCGTTCTCAATAACAAGGATTGCCTGATTATCAGCACGTGTGAGCTTAATCTGGATTTTTTTCGCTCGGCCGTGTTTAATCGCATTTGTTACCGCCTCTTGTGCGATTCTATATAGATGCACCGCGGCCTGGGCCCGCCTCAAGTTAACTGTTTCGTCACAATGGAAACTACACTTTATACCGAAAAGCTGCTGGGTGCTGGAGGCCAATTCCTGAAGCACACTGACCAGACTTCCTCTGTCCAAATCGACCGGATGCAGTCCCTTGGCCAGCCCCCTCGCCTGATTCGCCGCCTGATTGACCAGCTTTAAGACTTCAGAAACATCGGCCGCTTCGGGCTCGGACTTCTTGGCCAGCTTCTGCTCGAGAACACGTGTCATAAAAGCTATACCCGTAAGCTGCTGGCCCAGACTGTCGTGCAGCTCCTGTCCGATTCGTCTTTGCTCCTGTTCGCTGATGCTGAGTATTTCGCGTTCCAGCTTTTTTCGCTGCTCTATCTCCTGACGCAGTTGCTCATTTGCCCGCGTCAGCTCTTCGGTACGCTCCTGAACAAGCTCTTCAAGATGCTCGCGGTAGCTTCGCAGGTCTTCCTCTGCCTGCTTCCGCTCCGTTACCTCAGTACCGTAAACGTTGACGTATTCGGCCTGTGGTATTGGAGCAATGGTAAGGTCATACACTCTTTCACCGATGACCACCTCAAGCACCTCTCGGTTACCGGAATGAATGATGCGCGCAACATACTGTCGCCAGCTTTGAGGCGCCCTTTCACCGACCTGGCAATCCCAGTTAGACAGCAGTATTTTTCCTGCAGGATTCGAGTGCAGAATCGTGCCATCGGCACTGATTCTGATTACCGGATTCGGGTCCTCTGAAGGGAACCTGGCCAGGCCGGCTATCTGCTCCTCGGCCAGTTCCCTTTCGGTGACATCCTGAACCAGACCCACCATTCGCATCGGTCCGTCGGCACTGTCGCGAACAACCGCAGCGGTTTGGGAGACCCACCTGACTGTGCCGTCCGGCCAGACTATTCTATGTTTGATTCTGTAATCCTTTTTGGCCGAAAGGCACTGTTCAACTGATTTCTGCACAAAACGGCGGTCATCGGGATGTACGCAACCCAGAAACGCCTCGAAGGTGCCGGCAAAAGCACCGGGTGCAAAACCGAACATCGGCTCCATCTGTTCGGACCAGGCGAGTTTATCGGTTACGACGTCCCAGTCCCAGCTTCCGATATTGGCCGCACGCTGAGCCAATGCATAACGCTCTTCGCTCAGTCGGAGCATATCCGTGGCCTGTTTTCGCTCGGTGACGTCCAGCCAATATTCAATTACGCCCGTGACATCGCCGGATTCATTGAAAACCGGATATGCATGAATCTCCACGTGCTTTGCCTGTCCGATTTTGTCGTGGCAGAGGTGTTCTATAACAACCGGTCTTTTTGTCTGCACTACCGAATCAACCGGGCAGGGATGCTCCTTTGTTCCACATCGCTTGTGGCCGCCTTGCAGCACCGCATAGCACCTGACATCCTCGAAATTAGCAGTCATTTTATACGCTGCCGAATTCGCCGCCATGATGGAAAAGTCCCTGACATCAACTACAAAAAAAGGGTGGGTCAGCGATTCGATTATGCTCTTGAGCATATCTCTTTGCCGGCGAGATTCGTCCTGCATGCTATTGAGACTCATCTGCCGGCTGTTGTCATCCTGTTTGTTACGAGATTCTTCCACAGCTTCTCTGCCTGGCTCGGGCAAGGCTACAGCGATAAAATTTGAGCTACCGGTCTACATCGATTATAATCCATTTGCTTGCACAATGCCACCGTTTGGTGTAAGCTACTGTCGAATTACCTGCGTCCGGGTAAAATCGGGCGATTAGCTCAGTTGGCTAGAGCACATGCTTTACACGCATGGGGTCACAGGTTCGAGTCCTGTATCGCCCAGTCTTCTTCGTTGAAGCCCTGTAGAATTGCCAAAAATTCACTCAGCAAATTTTTCCTGTTTGGCTGTAGTGGTAAAAAAGGCCCCACGCTTTGGCACTGATTTTCCGGCCTGAATCAAGCAATTTTTTTATATCATCAACATCCATAAGTATCGTTTCTATTCGCTCGGAGTCCTCCAGGTGCTCATCACTGATTCGGCCTTTTGCCTCGACGAAGACCATGCAGCAGGACTCGTCCGTCATACCTGAAGAGGAATAAACGCAACTGCTGACGTGGTTTATCCGGACAAGGTCCAGGCCTGTTTCCTGTTTGAGTTCTTCTGCTGTTACCTGCTCAATTGTCCGGTCCCCGTCAATGAGACCGGCAGGAAAGCCATATTCATAATCCCATAAAGGCACACGGAATTCTTTAGTGACCACCAGCTTCTTCCCTGTCGGTGTATCAACAAACGGTACGATAACGACGGCATCGGGCCTGTCGGCATCAACGATGGGCCTGCCCTTTCGTGAAGCAACTATCCAACGATTCTCCCGGCCGGTCTTGTCGGTATATACTGCCTCGTACAAATTAAGCCATCTCGAATCGGTCAGCTTTCTCAACGTATAATCAGCAGTCATTTTGAAATCCAAAACGATTCACCATAGTTCTTCGGTACATTACAAAATAATCAGACTGATGACCCAAATGGTTAGAATCGAAGTCACACCTATAATTAATGTAGCACAAGTATGGGTTTTGTAACCGGTTTTGACATCCATTCTGGTCATTTGGGTAACCACCCAGAAAAGGCTGTCATTTGCATGAGAAACAACCATCGAACCGGCCCCTACAGATAATACGACCAAGGCCTTGGCAATTCCGCCTTCAAATCCCAAAGATGACATTAACGGCTCCATTAGAGATGCAGTCGTAATCAGTGCAACCGTCGACGACCCCTGGGCGCTTTTTATAGCCGCAGCGATAATAAACGGCAGCCAAATACCCAGGTTAGCTGTCGACAGAGTATCGCCGATAACATCGGCAATCGGTGAATTTCGCAGGACCATTCCGAAGGCTCCGCCGGCTCCGGTAATCATAATTATAATGGCCGCATTTAACATGGCCTGGCCAATCCACCCGGTGGTGGACAACATCTGCATTTCGAGTTTCTTCGGAAGACGAAAGGCCAGAAGAACTCCGATAAGTAACGCGATAACCGGTTCTCCGATAAAACCTACAATATTTTTCAAATTGCCCTGACCAAGAGGATGCGTCGGAAAATCAGAAATAGATTTGATCACGATTAAAAAAATTGGAACTATAATCGGAGTCATTGCCTTAAACGCGGATGGTGCCTCTTTCAGTCTGGCTTCTACATCTTCTTCAGAAAGCTCAGGATTGGGGTCTATATAAATCTTCGAGGCAAATTTTATAGCGAATAACCAGCCGGCCACAAGTGCAAACGAGCTGACAATCAGGCCGAAGAGAATCACTAATCCCAGGTCGGCGCCGAGTATACCGGCCGCCGCGATAGGTCCCGGCGTCGGCGGCACCAGGCAATGTGTGGCGGTAAGACCGGCAGCCAAAGCTATCGCCGGCCCCACTAAGGATATTTTAGCTTTCTTGGCCAGTGCCCTGTTCAACGGCG
>CAYSTP010000070.1:7410-10430 GCA_964434085.1 uncultured Pirellulales bacterium | reverse complement strand
AGCTATAGAGTTAAAGAACTCACTCTCTCCTCTTCTTCGCTGGGTGGGTGCAACGCCTGTTATACCAACCCAGCGTGTGATTTTAAGCGTCCCCTGCGGGGCGACAGTCAGGATAAAGGCAGTAAGCTTTTGAAATATTCTTCTTCGCTGGGTTCGCGTTTTCCGGCGTAATGCCGAGGACGCACCCAGCGTAAAATCAGACATGGCTTAGCCATGAGTGATATAAACCAAAGACCAAAGAACTGAGACCAAAAACTTTAAAACTTAGACCCTCATTCACCTTCTTCGCTGGGCATTAGCGGTCGATAAGGGACACGCGCCCAGCCATGAAAGCAGACACCGGTTTGGTGTGGCGGTTATACAGAGATTGTACGCGCAGCGGGGGCAACGATGAACAGCACCTTCGTCTTCTTGTCGAAGACAAAAGTGGGTGCGCAGGAGTACGATTGAATGGAACTTTTGGCAAGAGCAAATCTTTTGGCAGTGGGACTTAACGGCAGGGCACAATTGCTTGATGAGCTGCCGATTCGGCTTGTACGCGTTGGGTCAGCAGCCGAAGCCGCCCGCTGCATAAGGAACGACAGGTTCGAGAGTGTGCTGAGCACATGGAACCTGGATGACATGCCGGGAGGGCTGTTCCTTAAAAGGCTGCGGGTGGTAAAGCCGGACCTGACAACCATCGTATTAATAAACAACGAGGACCCCTCGGAGGAAATCCTCGCCCGCAGTATAGGCGTTTGTGCGGTTTTGACCGAGGACTGCAGTGACGATTTTTTAGTACGGGCGGTAGCGTCAGTTCTGGGTCTGGAGGTACCGGCTGAAGCTGCTGCAATAACTGAAGCCAGGCAAAAGGCCTTCAGCAAGAAAAGCTATAGAAAGGTGATTGGCCTATTGCGCGGCGGAGGATGATAACTTTTTGTCGCGCATCAGTACGTTGGCAAGCAAGCTGTCATAGTTGTTTAAGAAGAATTGTTCTTTCACAAGATAAGATTTGAGAGCAGAGCCGACTGATTGAAGTCGGCAGACGATAAAGGGCTCCCATTTTGCAATAGAGCACAAAATGGAGCCCATGGCTCACGAAGAGTTTTCTTCCCCCAAGCTGGGCTTTCGACCGAAAACCTAAATATAAATAAAGTGAGGTCATAAGCCCGGCGGCAAACAAGCACGGCATCGAGCCGTGATATTAAAGGGGCACCGGGGCCCCATTTTGCGAAACAAACGCAAAATGGGGCCCCCGTCCCGAATAAGACAATTAAAAACTACGTTCGTTTCAGGCATATACGCTTACGGAGGAAAATCTATGCAAAACAACTGCGCCCGATGTACGTCCATATCTATATGCCTACTACTTCTATTGATACTTATCAATGGAGTTGCGACGGCGGCAATGACCTATGGTGTCGGCACACGAGGCAGCCGTGGTGTCTATGAAGTGGATTTTGACGCCAGGACAGCGAGCCTGCTTTTTCCCACACCTGATATCGGCTGGTATGGAGCTACCGACGGCGACCCGAGACATCCCGGCACGTTCTATGCTACGCCCCGGGGCGGTTCGCTCTATCGCGTGGACACGGAGACATTTACAGCCGTCGGCTCATACGGTGACATAGCAATCACAGGCTTAGCTTACGACGAGGTTCGCGACATACTATACGCCACCGATTATGAGAGTCTTTATACGATAGATATCACACCGGGCAGTCTCACCGAGGGCACACCAACACTGATAGGGGCATTTACGGCATACGGGGATGCATGGGCGTTCGATTATGACGCTTCCATAGATGAGCTGGTGGCTATGACACAGGCCTGTGGCGGCACAAAGACCTATCATATAGACAGGACGACGGGTCTTGCCGAGTACGTCGGTTACAGCTGCACAAAGCGCATTACCGACGTCTGGTACGACCCGGATAGCCAAAAGATGTTCGGTGTTGGAAACGACCCGCTGAGGGGTACGGGCAGGCTTTACGAAATTAACAGCAGCACCGGCCAGATAATCAAAACGGCCTGTATTCGGTACGACCTGCTCGGGCTCGGTAAACCAAATCCTGTTCCCGAGCCTGCTACGGTGGCCTTCCTGTGTCTGGGTGGGTTCGTGATTCGCAGGCGAAAAAAATATCGCTGTGCCTGTTGAAACAGCATTGTAAATAAGAAGCACCGAAATGCAAAAACAAGTCTTTCCGTTATCGGTAAGTGTAATGATGATATTAACTGTTTTTTCGTCATCATTTGCTTCGGCGGTATCAGAGCCAACCGTAATCGAAGAACTCATCGTATATGAATTCGGAGACACTCATGCCAGCTATACGGTGGTTAATCCTGTCGACAGCAATATCGGCGACATCGTGGGTTTTGTAATCGAGGTCGATTACAACTGGTACTTAGAAGCTTTTACCGCGAATGGGTGGTTAGCCCAGGGAAGTAACAGCCTCACCTTTAAACGCAACTACCTGGGAGCTGAATATGTCGGATAACGACTCAGGAGATTCCGCTCTTACGTGGAGTGAGTTTTTTGGCGGGATAGACTACCCCTTCGGCGATGAGAAAGCGGTCGGTTATTATGTAAATTACAGCGAGGGTGAACCTAATACATTTACATTCGATTGGTTATATTCTGAACCTCCTTACCATTTACCTATTTTTGAAGGTGAGACACTCGACGGTTTTTACGCTTATATGGATTTGACGGCATCACAATATCTTTTGGCTTATATTGAAGAAGCAGAGAACGGCACATTTAATAATACCGGCCTGCCTTGGTTCCAAGGCGAGGCAGTTCCCGAGCCGGGGACGGTGGTGCTGCTGGGGCTGGGTTCGGTGCTGGTGAGGCGGCGACAAGGATAGACGGCCGAGGGATGAGATTTCCATTTTGCGATGACCCGCCAAATGGGGTCTCCGGCCGATACCCTATACAGGGACAGGTCCGGAGGAAGGACCTGTCCCATCTTTTACAATACATTGTCCCATAACAGCTCAATCTTAAATTGCTGTCGGCCTGTGAGATATATCAAGGATGG
>CAYSTP010000070.1:0-7310 GCA_964434085.1 uncultured Pirellulales bacterium | reverse complement strand
GGATTTTAGGGCATATTTTGTGGATTTTTAGAAATAAAAGATGGTCAGTTGCGTCTTTATTATTGAACAAAAAGCGGTTATCTGTTATAATTCCCGGTGTGCTGCCAAGTATAAGTGGGGGCTATAATGAGACGCTACAATAGCTTTCTTACCCTTTTGGTGGCGGTCTGGCTCTGTGCTATAAGTCATGCCGGCATCTATAACGGTGGGTTCGAGGAAGCCGAGCCGAATGGCGTGCCGGACCAGTACGGCCGGTATTTTTACCCGCCTAAAGGGTGGTTGAGAGGGAACTATGCGGCCGTGCTTGAGCAGTTCGTACCTGACCCAAATATGGGCGACTTTAGCAACTGGATAATAGATATCGAGGAAGGTCTACAGCCCTTCGATGGGGAATCATTTGTTGTTCTGAGCACTGGTGATATCGACCCCAATGCTGAATGGGCGTACATCAAGCAATACATTTACGTATATCCCGGCGAGACTATATCAGGCTATTATTTTTTCGGCACTACCGACTGGGAAGACTATCCTGACTGGGCTTCCATCAAACTGATACCCGTGGATCCGAACTCAAATCCTCGCGGCATAACACTGGTCCTGGTAGATGTCAAAGACGTCGGCAGCTACAGTTCTATGAACGGGTGGGAATACTTTGAACATACGTTCATCGAAAGCGAAGAGGGTGGTTATAATCTTATTATACGGGTAGATGACTACTGGGATGAGTTATACTCGAGTTATCTGGCTGTCGACGGTATGATACTGTGCGACTATCCGTCCGGCGACATAGATCTTAACTGCCAAGTTAACCTTGCAGATTTTTCCTGGATGGCTACCGACTGGCTTGAGGACTGCAACGACCCGAATTACCTTACGGACCCAAACAGCAATTGCTACAAAGGCACCGACCTCGACGGAAGCGGGCCGGTTGACATCAATGATTTAATGCTGATGACCGACAACTGGCTATACCAACCCTGACGGTAATCGCGTTACGTTTCCGGTGTCCTCCAAACGCAGTAAAAAGCGTTTGGTGAACCCCTTTCACAAGCCAACAACAATCAATCTGTTAGCGATTGACCGCGGCATAATCTATCTACATCCCTTGCCACAATCTCTGCAACGAGGCTGTTGTAGCTTGGTTTGTTGTATTCGATCTGGTCTATTCGCGTCTGAATCTGCGTTTGCTCGGCAGGCTTAGCCGTCGGGATTTTCGGAGGGGCTGTTCTTTTTGCCGCTGTTTCCTGTCGCTGCCGGGCCAGAACCTTTTTGGCAACGTCGAATACAGGGACATCCGATGCCCCGCGTTCGGTGCGTCTTTGCCTGTTTGCGTCAACCACCGCTTTCATCATGGGTGATAGTTCCCGGGGGACGTTTGGCGGCGGTTTCTTTTTTGAGTCCCGGTCGGCGGATGATTTTTCCGGAGGGGCATCTGATGCCTCGTTGCTCGACTGCCTGCTGTTCGCCGCTGTTCTGCGTGCGCGCAAGATATCCTCTCTGCCCTTAAGAATATCGGCGTCGATTTTTTCGTTAGGTTCGTTCATCACCGCAGTTTTCGATTGATTAACTAAGGCAGTATACTCTTCGAAGTTGCAAAAATCAAGTCTGATTGGTCTTGGTGCTGTCAGGGCCGAGGATAAATTTTGTAAAACGGCCTGGTTTGAACTGTCTTATAAGAGAGTTCACATCATCGACGGTAACGGCTTTGACATCTGCGATGTCCTGCTCCGTGCTGCGATACTCGCCCAGATAAATCCAGTTAAAACCCAGGCTGACCAGGCGCCCCATCGGAATCTCGTTCTTTAGAACCAGTGCGCTGAGGATTTTGTTCCTGGCTGTGGTAAGCTCGGCTTCGGTAACGCCTTTACCGTCCAGATTTTCGAAGATGTCCTTTACAGTTTCGAGCACCTTTTGCAGATTTTCACTGCTGCAGCGGATGTAGCTGTAAAAGGCGCCAGTTCCGTCCATCGACTCACGCTGCATGGTGGCAGTTTCGGCCAAGGCCTTGTCAACCAAAGCCCAGAAATACCGCGAGCCGACATTGTCGCCGACAATGGTGGCCAGAAGCGACGCGGCGAACCGCCTTTCATCCTGCATCGATACGGCCGGGCTGATTAGACAAATGTGCTCCCTTACAAGATTCTTTTTTTGAATCCGCTCGGCTTTTATGGTGCCGGCGTAATCAGCGGTTTCCCTGAAGACGTTTTGTCGCCGCCAGTCGCCGCAGAGTTGAGCGATGAGCTCGGCCATTTTATCCCAATTAAAATTCCCGGCGAAAGCAACTGTCATATTATTCGGTGAATATCGAGAAGTGAAATAATCATGCATTTGTTTTGGAGTCAGTGCATCAATACTCTCGCGGGTTCCAAGGACACTGTTGCCGCAGGGATGGGATTCGAAATAGAGGCTTCGGCATTTGTCTATCACGTCGAAGCTCGGCGTGTCTTCGTACATTGCTATTTCTTCCTTGATGACGTTCTTTTCCATATTGAAGTCGCCATCGCGAAGGGCCGGCCTCATCAGTTCGGTCCACAGGTGGGTGACATCGGCGAGGTATTCGGGCAGGACGGCGGCGTGATAGACCGTATTTTCCTCGCCGGTACCAGCGTTAAACTGTGCACCGAGACGGTCAAAGGCCTTGTTCACTTCGAGCGGCCCGAGCTTCTCGGTGCCCTTGAAGAGCATGTGCTCAAGGAAGTGCGATACACCGCTTATCTGCTTTGTCTCATCGCGCGAACCCGTTTTGACGAAGAAACCGACCGCAGCGGATTGGGCGAATCCGTTGACTTCGCTTATGACAGCTAATCCGTTATCAAGAATACGTTTTTCGAATTCCATGATTGTCTATTTCAAAGCGACTTTTTCTGGTCCTACGGTCACAACCGTATAGTCTTCAAAAGGATTTTGCTGCAGGAACCGCTGTACGGATTCTGCGCCGGTTTGCTCGATTCTTTCCTTTATCTCGTCGAGGCTTCGGACCCTGCCGAGGACGTAATAGTCGGAGGCAATACGTGCGGCCCGGCTCGCCGATGATTCGCTGCTCATAATCAATGCCGATTCGAGGCCAATTTTGGCCCGGGCTATCTCCTGCTCACTTATGCCGTCTTTGAGCCTGTCGAACTGCTGGATTATTACGTCGAGCGTCTGCTGGGCGGTCTGCGGTACGGTGCCTGCGTAACAGAGAATACCCGCCGCTTCTTTGAGGCCGTGATAACTGGCGCCGATGGCGTAGCATAATCCGCGTTTTTCTCTTACTTCGGTAAAAAGCCTTGCGCTCATTCCGCCGCTCAACACCGACACAGCCATTCGTGCGTTGTAATACTGCTCGTCGCTCGGCTTTACAGTCGGTGTCATCAGGGCGATGTGCACCTGTGCGCCGTCGTTGTGAATATGTGTGTACTTCGAGCCTTTTTCTGAAAGCTCAATCTCTTTGGATTCCTCCTGGGGCCCGGTGTCGAATAATCTTTCCATCTGACTGCACAGCGCGTCGAAATCATACCTGCCTGCGACGGCGAATATCGTCCGCGACAAGTTGAAATGCTGTTTTACGAGCTGTCTGGTCTTTTCTGCAGTCAGTGATTTGAGCTGTGCGGCCTCGCCGACGGTGCTACGCCCGAGCGGCTGGGGATAGAACTGCTCTTTGAGTTTGAGCATAACCTTATGTCTCGGGTCGTCGTCGAGCCCGGCCAGGTGGTCGAGGGCGAGCTGCTTTGCTAATTCGAACAGCTCATCGTCGAGCCGCGGCTGACGTGTTATCTTTGCGTAAAGCTCCAATGCGGCGGCGAGGTTCTCAGCCTCGAGTGCAGCGCCGATACTAAGATGGCCTGAGCCGACCGAACTGAAGCGGTTCAGGCCCAGTGAATCGAGTGCATCGCCCAGCGCACGGTTGTTCATATCTGCGGCACCGCGGAATATCCAGTCCTCGATGATATTGGCAGCTCCACAGCAGCCGTCGGGCAGACGTGATGCGCCGGCCGGAAGCATAAATCCGAAGGCCACCGACTGGACGGCCTCCATCGGCTCGCCGAGGATGACCATGCCGTTTTTCAGGACGTGTTTATCGAGCTTTGAGGCCATGATTCCTAATGTAACAAGAAAAAGCGAGGCAGGAATGTACCAACAAAGCCCATTCGTTTCAACCGTAATCTGTTACCGTCCTTGGGGCCGGCAAGAATCGAGTACCGAAAACTAACCTGCTGTGTCGCGTTTGCGGGTCGATAGAAGAATCAAATTCCTTATTCCTTCGATGTCACGGGCATCGAGCCATCGCTGCTCAAAGTCTTTTTCCTGAGCAATCTGGGCGATGGCCATTAGGGCCCTGAGGTGATAATTTCGTTCGTCTTTTGAGCCTGCGAGAAAGAACATTATCCTGACCGGTTCGGGTGATTTGGGGAAAGTCACGCCTTGTTTTGCGCGGACAAGGACGATGTCGAATTTGTGCTCGCCTTCGACGACGACGTGCGGGATGGCAAGGCCCGGCTGAACGACGGTGCCGGCTTCTGCTTCACGGGCGATGAGTTTTTCAAAGAGCACATACTCATTTTCATCGAGTTGTTTAGCGAGTATATCGGCGACGCTGCGGAAGAGCTGCTCGGAATTTGTCTGTCCTTCGACATCGAGAATCGTGCAGCTTCGGATGAGCTTGTCGAAGCGGTCTTCGATGATTTGGTCTCGTTCGAGAAGAATATCGCGCAGCTCGTTTTCAAGTGTGACGGTTTTAAGCTGTCTGTCTGTGACTCGCTCGACGACGTGCATAACGGCACTGGCCCGGCTGACGTGGCGGTGCACATAGATGAAATACCAGGCGGCGCTGAAGACGACGAACAGGCCGCAGATGGTCAGCGGCACCCTGCCCATATCGATTAGAAGCAAAAGGTAAACAATTATGGCGGCAATCTGAAGGTACGGATACAGCGGGCAGCGAAACATTGGGCGATACGACTGAATTTTGCTTTCGCGCATTACAATGACACTGAGATTCACGAGAGTAAAAAGGATAATCATCACGGTCGAAGCTGTTTTTACCAGCATCTCGATATCGAGAAACAGTATCGCACAGAGCATAAAGGCGCTGGTGATTAGTATGCTGATGTGCGGTGTGCTGAAGCGTCTGTTCACTCGCGAAAGGACGACAGGCAACAGCCGGTCGCGGCCCATTGACATTGGCGAGCGCGATGCTGCTAATATCCCTCCATTGGCAGTTGTGACAAACGCAGCGATTGCAGCTACGGCAAGGGCGGCATATCCAACAGTAGGCATAAACTTCGACGCGGCAAGCGACAGCGGAGCAAGAGAAGCTTTTAATTCGACGTCCGTAGTGACGCCGATTACCACAACGACGGCCAGAATATAAAAAACCGATACAACGAACCAGGCGAGCATCATCCCCACAGGCAGATTTCGGCCCGGGTCTTTCACTTCTTCAGCGATACTGGCGACCTTGGTGAGTCCTCCGTAACTGATGAAGACCAGTCCGGCGGTGGCAATTATTGTTCGCCAACCGCTGCCAAAGAAGTCCGCATATTTCGCGGCCTGCAGTTTCGGTACACCCATAACGACAAAGGCGGTAAGTATGATAATCAGTACGCCGACGAGCAGGCTCTGGAGCCGGCCTGTGTGCTTGACGCTGATAATATTCATCGCAGTAAATATCAGACAGCACAGCACGGATATCTCTTTGAGGGCGATTTGGCCCAATTGTAACGCAAAGACATCTTTAAGAAGTATCTCGATGAGCACCGCCATACCGACTATAGCGAACGCGCTTTTGAGTGCAAGGCTGAACCAGCCTGCAAAGCCGCTAAAAAGACCAAGCACCGGACCGAGACTGCGTTCGACGAAGAAGTAAGTTCCACCGGCACGCGGCATAGCGGTGACAAGCTCTGCCTTGCTAAGCGCGCTTGGCAGAATCAGAAACGCTGCTATGGCATACGAGAATATTACGGCTGGTCCTGCCTTGGCGTATGCAATAGCGGGCAGAACGAAAAGACCGCTGCTTATCATCGCTCCCGCCGCGATGCTGAATACCTCCAGCAGCCCAAGTTGCTTTTTAAGCCGGGTCATTACCGTGATAATTCCAAATCCTTATAAGGCGGTTCATTCTAAACCTAAACAGCGACAAAAGCAATTCTTGGCATTTCATCGTCCACACCTGCGTTTGAGATGTCTAAGAGGTATTGCTTGACAGGGATTCAGGCAGGTGATATTATTTTTTTATTGTCCGGGTGGTCGGGATGACGACGCAGGTTAAGGATAACCCAATGGCACAGATTTCACTCCGCCGAGAACAGTCGAAGCCCAGTGTTCTTTACCAATGCCACCTCAGCCTTACGCAGAAATCACATCTCGCCCCGTTCGCCGGGTATCTGATGCCGCTGTGGTATTCGTCGATAAGCGCCGAGCACCGCGCGGTAAGACAAGCAGCAGGTATTTTCGACTGCACACATATGGGCGTACTCGAAATCAGCGGCGCCGATGCCGAGGATTTTCTAAACGTCATAACAACGAACGACGCCTCGACACTTCAACGGGGCAAAGCACAATACAGCTATATACTGGATATACACGGACGGGTACTCGATGACATAATCGTCTATCGCAGAAGTCACAAAAATTTTATGGTCGTCATCAACGCCGCTAACGAGCAAAAAATCAAAACGTACTTTGCAGATTTGCAGAACGGCCGGGCCTGTATCGATGAAAACGACCCCGGCCGTACACTGCCGCAGCGGGTCGAGATTCGCGATATGCATAATATAAACGGCAGCGACGACTACAGGGTCGATATGGCTGTGCAGGGACCGACATCACTGGACCTGCTTGCCTCGCTGGCGGACGACAAGCTGCGGCCTGTCGTGGCGAACCTAAAATCATTCGCCTTCGTCGAAGGACCAATCGGCGGCATCGATTGCATAATCTCGCGGACAGGCTACACCGGGGCCAGGGTCGGTTTTGAACTGTTTGTCCATCCGGCCCAGGCTACGGTGCTGTGGCGCAAGCTGCTCTCCACAGGACACCTTACGGCGGAGAAGGGAAAAGACTTCGGGGTCCTGCCATGCGGGCTCGGCGCCCGTGACAGCCTTCGAATTGAAGCGGGATTGCCTTTGTACGGACACGAGCTGGCTGGGCCTTTCGATATCTCACCACTCGAAGCAGGATACGGCTGGGCAGTCAAGCTCGACAAGGAATTTTTCATAGGTAAAGACGCCGTCGCCCAACGCGCAAAGAAGACAGATATGCAGGTTGCGAGGATGGAATTGCCGGGTCAAAAGGGTATTCGTCCAGTCAGACAAAATGACTGCGTTGTCAAT
>CAYSTP010000069.1:0-10440 GCA_964434085.1 uncultured Pirellulales bacterium | reverse complement strand
TAATTTAAGGGGTAGCTGTTATGGCTGAAGGGTACTCGATAGACGCCAAGGTGTACGCGACGGAGGATTTGAAAAGGCTGAGTATGCACGATATGCTCCACTACTTTGAGGAGCAGGGGGCGATGAAGGTCTCGGATTTGCATATAAAGGTCGGTGCGCCGGTCACCTACCGGGTCAACGGCGACCTGCAGAAGATTAAGGGAATGACGGTTACGACGGAAATGGCCAAACAGTTGATTTATCCGCTGCTGACTGAAGAAAAGCTCTATAAGCTCGAAAATGAATACCACGTTGACAGCTCGTATCGGCTTGGCATGCTGCAATTCCGGATTAATATATTCAGGGAGAACGACGGAATATGCGCCGCTATTCGGGCGCTGTCGCTGGATATACCGTCTATAGAGCAAATCGGATTTGTGAATAATATCTGGGAGGAAATCGTCAACCGTAAGCAGGGGCTGGTATTGGTTACGGGTATAACCGGTGCGGGCAAGAGCACGACTATAGCTTCGCTGATAGAGAGAATCAACCGCGAGCGGGCGTGCCGTGTGATTACGCTCGAAGACCCGATTGAATATATATTCGAGCAGCGACACTCAATCATCTCTCAGCGTGAAATCGGCAGGGATGTTAAGAGCTTTATCGACGGCCTGCGGGCGATGCTCAGGGAAGACCCCGACGTGATTTTCGTCGGCGAGATGCGCGACCCGGAGACTATTGCGATGACGCTGATGGCTGCGGAAACGGGACACTTAGTGTTCTCTACTCTGCATACGAGAGATACGACCGGCACTATTACCCGGATACTCGACTACTTCCCCGAAGGCAGGCAGGCTGAGGTGCGAAATCAACTGTCACTGGGGCTGAGGTGTATTATCAGTCAGAAGCTCATACCAAGAAAGGACGGGCGCGGACGTATCGTGGCAATGGAGATACTCAACAACAACTACGCGTGCGCCAATAATATACGGACGGGAAAGATTGAGCAGATTTACTCGCAATTGCAGACGAAAACAAAAAATGAGCCGGGCGAGAAGATGATTACGATGGAAAGCCACCTCGCGCGGCTGGTCAAGGCGGGCGAGATTGATTTGCTCGAAGCGCAGAAATGGGCGAATAATATAAAGACGTTCGCGGATTGTATGAAGCGGACGGAGCAAAGTCCGCGACAGTGAGATGCAATGATATACTTCTGGGCGGTAGTGCTGATATTGGTCAATGTCCTCTGCCTGTCGCTGGTGGCCTTTGCGATACCGGGTAACTGGCTGATGGTGATTGTGACGGCGGCCTTTGCGTGGCTGCTCCGCGAGCACAACTTCATTTCGGTTTATACACTCATTGCAATTACACTATTGGCTGTCCTCGGCGAGATGCTGGAGCTGTTCGGTGGTATGGGGGCCGCTAAGAGAGCCGGTGCGGGTTTCTGGGGTTCACTCGGTGCGATTGCAGGCGCGATAAGCGGGGCGGTGCTTGGTACATTTTTAATACCGGTTCCGATTATAGGTACACTCGCAGGTTCGGCTATCGGCGCAGCGGCAGGCTCTGCAATTTTGTCCGGAGCCAGGGGGCAGAACAGGCGGACGACTTTGGCGGTGCACACGGGTATAGGTCAGTTCATCGGCTCATCGATGAAACTGATGGTCGGGGTGGTGATATGGTTTGTTGTAGCAGTGGCGGCCTTTTGGCCGTGAGATAAAAAAGACTAAGCGACGGCGGCGGTTTCCTCCTGCGGCTCGTACTGGTCGAACTGCACGCTAATCTTCTTGCTCACGCCTTTTGTCTGCATTGTGATTCCGTAGAGCACATCGGCGATGCTCATCGTTCGCTTGGCGTGCGTGATGACGATAAACTGCGAGTCTTTCTGAAATTCGCGAATCATCATATTGAACCGCTCGTTGTTTGCTTCGTCGAGCGCGGCGTCCACCTCGTCGAGAAAACAGAACGGCGAGGGCTTGGTCTTGAAGACGGCGAAGAGCAGGGCGATGGCGGTCATGGATTTCTCGCCGCCCGACAGCAGCGAGATGCTTCGCGTTTCCTTTCCGGGCGGCTTGGCGATGATTTCGATTCCCGCCTCGAGTATGTCCTCGGCCTCTTCGAGGATGATGTCGGCCTTGCCGCCTCCGAACAGCTTCCTGAAGACCTGCTGGAAGTTGGTGCGGATTTCTTCGAACGTCTGCTCGAACTTCTCGCGGCTGGTCTTGTTCAGGCGATTGATTAGCTGCTGGAGCTGGCCCTTGCTGCTGTTGAGGTCCTGGACCTGCGTTGAGAGGAACTCGTGACGTTTTTCAAGGGTTTCCTGCTCCTCGATGGCGTCGAGATTGACGTTGCCGAGTCTGTCAATTTTGCTGCGAAGTTCGGTAATCTCCTGCCGCACGGCTTCCCAGTCCACGTCCCGGTCCTGGTAATTTTCAAAGGCCTCGACGAGATTGATTTGCAGCTCGTCCCTTACTCGTTCGATGAGGTCCTGCTGCTTGACATCGAGCTGGCCGAGCTCGATTTTAAGCTCGCTGATTTGCTCTTCAATCTCAGCCTGCTCGGCGCGCTTCTGGCGAACGAGCTCCTGGGCCTGTTTTTGCTTTTCGAGTAATTGCTCTATTTCGCCGTGCAGGTTTTTGCTGTTCTGCTGTGTCTGCTCTTTTTCGACGTAAAGCTGCGAGACGGCCGACTCCGAGCTGAGAATATCTCTTTGGGCCTGTTCGGCCTGTTCGGTGCAGGTTTGCATCTCCTGCTGTGCGCCTGTCTCGGAGCCGTCGCTGTCAGCCAACTGCTTTTGCAGTGATTCGATTGTTTCGGCAAGGGCTTTTAATTGTTGTTCGGCCTGGCCTAAGGAAATTCGAAGCTCGGTGAGGCTCTCGTTTTGTGATTGCAGCAGGCTCCTCTTCTGCGCGCAATCGGCTTCGAGCTGTTTTATGCGGTCGTTGCGCTGCTGGTTGACTGCTTCGAGCTCTTCGAGCTTCTGCCTGGAGTTGTATTCCCGCTTTACGGATTGGGCGATTTGCTCTTCGAGCATCTCGATTTCGCCGCAGATGAGCGGCTGTTCCTCGCGCAGGCGCTTGATGCTCTTTTCGTAGAAAGACATCTTCGAGCCGATTTCAGTTTTTTCCGTGTTGGATTCATAGATAGCTGTTCGCAGCTCGGTCTGCAATTTGGCAAAATGCTCTTTCGACTGATTGGCGGCGGCAAGCTGCTGTTCGAGGCCGGTTACCTCGGACTCCATATTGGCGATGATGTCCTGCAACTGTCGTATTCGGCTCTTTCGGCTTATAAGCCCCGATGCCTTTCCGAGCGGACCGAGCTTGATACTGCCGCCTGCCGTTACCAGTTCGCCTTTGAGAGTAACAAACTGGTATTTGTGGCCGAGCTGGTTTATAAGGTCCATAGCGGACTGGACCGAATCAACAAGCAAAGTTCTGCCGAGAAGCTGCCAGGCCAGTGGGGCATACTTGCCGTCATATTTGACGAACTCGATGAGTCGGCCTTTTATATTCTTATATCTGCTCAGGTCGGTTGAATCGGCGAACGGCTCGGTACGGTCGAGGCACAGGAAGGTGACCCTGCCGTCGAGATTATTTATAGTTTCGGTATCGGCGAAGAGTCTTTCGATACTGTTTACTATTACCGAATCGGTTTTTCCTTCGAGGCAGGCCTCAACTGCCGCGGCGTGCTCGACGTCGGCGCTGATGCAGTCGGCGACAAGGCCCTCGATGTAATCGAACCTGTTATCCGGGCGGCGCTTTTCGAGGATGGTTTTAACTGCCGGGGCGAGACCTTCGCATCGGGTCTCCATATCGGTCAGGATGGAAAGCTCGCTGGTGATGCCGCTGCGGGCTTCCTTGACGTGAGCGAGGCGATTTGTATCGGCCTCGATTCGCTCGTCGAGCTGGCGTGCCTTTTTGTTCTGTACTTCGAGGCTCTGGGTCAGTTCGGTTATGTTCTTTTCAATATCGGCTGCGCGGGTCTCGTATTGAGCCTTTTCAGTGAGTAGTTGTTCGAGCTCCTGTCTGGCGGTGTCGGCTCGGCCGTTGAGTCTGTCTTTCTGAGTGGAGAGGCTGCTGCGATAGTCGCTGAGACTCTGCAGCTCGTTGTGCAGTTGTGCGGTCCTGCGGACGATGTCTATAATGCCGCTTTTTTCGTCTTCGAGCTCGTCTTCAAGCGCAACACATTCGCTGTTGGTCTGATTTATGAGAGCTTGGAGCTCTTTGAGCTGTACGGTCTTTTCCTCTGATTGGGTTGTGCATCGCTGCCGGTCGTTTTCACAGCGGGCCAGGTCTGTTACGAATAGCTCTTTGGTCTGACGGAGCTTTTCAACCCGCTGTGCGGCGTTCTGTTTTCTCTCGCCTAATTCGTTGATTCGCGTCCTCAAAAACTCGATGCGCTGGAGGTATTGAGCGATTTTGCTCTGGGCGGCGACGAGCGAATTGTCGGTCTGATTGATACGGGTTTCCGTGTCGATGATTTGGCGGCCCAGCTCGCTTATTAGTGCGTCATTGGATGCGACATCGGCGGCTATCGCGGCAAAGTGCTGCTGTACTTCGCCGAGCTGTTGTTTTTTCTCGCCGGCGGCCTTGTCTAACCTTGCGTACTCGACGAGTGAGTAGTTGACCTGCAGTTCCTTGAGCCGTTCGGTGTACTTGAGATAGCTGCGTGCCTTGCCGGCTTGGTGCTTTACGCTTCGAAGCTGTTTTTCTACTTCGCCGAGGATGTCGGCCAGCCTCAATAGATTCTGCTCGGTTCTTTCGAGTTTTCTAAGTGCTTCTTTCTTGTGGGCCTTGTATTTGCTTATGCCGGCTGCCTCTTCGAAGATAGCGCGGCGGTCAACCTTCGAGGCCTGGAGCAGTTGGCCTATTTGGCCCTGCTCGATAATGGAATAGGCCTTGGCGCCGACGCCGGTATCCATGAACAGCTCTTTTACATCCCTTAGTCGGCAGAGTTTGTTGTTGATGAGGTATTCGCTTTGTCCGCTGCGAAAAATTCTGCGTGTGATTTGAACGTCGGCGGCCTCGATGGGCAGCGCCCCGGAGGTATTGGCGAAGAACAGGCTGACCTCGGCCGAGCCGAGCGGTTTTCTTATGGATGAGCCGCTGAATATTACGTCCGACATCTGGTCGCTTCGCAGACTCTTTACGCTCTGCTCGCCGAGCACCCACCTGACCGCGTCAACGACGTTGCTCTTGCCGCAGCCGTTGGGTCCGACAATGGCGGTGATGGAGTTTTCAAAGTTAAGTTCCGTTCTGTCGGCGAAGCTCTTGAAGCCGTCCAGTACAATTTTCTCAAGTCTCATCTGTACCCTGCGTTCGATGTCCGATAATAATAAAAAAAGTAATCATTTTCCGGGTTTTACCTCGACTGGTACTATTCTTATCGGCCCGCTCTTTGTTTTCACTTGAGACCGATTTGCGGTATCGGACCGGCCTGGAATTGACAGTCAACCGCGCCCTTTTGCACCATCTGATTGAGTAGCGCGATGATGTCGGAATATGCAACCGCCAGTCCGACGCGGTCGGTCGGGCTCCTCCTTGTTGGTTCATCGCCGAGGGTGCGGATAATGTCACTGAGTTCGTAAGAGCACTTGAGCGAGATCGGCGGTATATCGGGCCTGCCCGCAATCTTTCGGATTACGGTGACATGCTCCTGTCCCTGCGGGGCGTTCAGTGTTATATTTCCGTCCTCCGACTGGATGAACAGATTTGCCTTGCAGAACAGCGGCCCGCCGAACACCGCGATTCGCGGCTGACCGCTTCGTGAGACAAAGATAAGTTCTTTCCCGCCGAGCGTGATGTTCTCAAGATAAAAACTGCGGCCAATCAGCTCATCGCTGATGGAAATGTCGTCCATTTTTCTTAGCTGTTCGTATGCAGCCAATATGATTGTGACGTCGTCGTCTCGAAGCAGACGTCGGCAGACGGCAATGGCGTCGCCGCGTTTGGCGCTGCTGTCGATGGCTTCGATAGCTTCGGTTCGCCGGTTGGACGCGGGGTCAAAGGCCGCACTCCTGAGGATATCGAGCCCTGTGTCACTACCGAGGTTGAGCATGCTCCGAGCGGCGCGAAAGCGGACGTCGGCGTCGGCTGAATTGAGGAGCTTTCCAAGCGCCCCCAGTGCATCTTTGCCGATTGCCTCGAGAGAGATTTCGGCGCCGGCCCTGTCGCCGGAACCGGTCAGACGCGTGATTGATTCATCTATTTTTTTCTGCCTGTCCTGGCTGCTGAGGTTTAGATAAGTAGCTTTTACTATATTAATAAAGTGCTGCTTTCGGCCTGCGTATTGTGGGGGAAGCATCATTTCAATCTGGCCGGCCGAAAGGGCTTTCGCGGCGCCTTGGCCGAAGCGCTCGATGAGCTTGTTACGAATGCTGCTGGAGACAAAATAGTCCGGCTGACGCAGTGAAATCATCATTTTGTAGTCATCGATGGCCCGGCCTCCGGCGAGGATGTAGCCTACCCTTAGCTCGCCCGTCGGGTCGATTTTATCGATATAGACCGGCCCTTCGACCTGCGCCAGCACCTTCGTGGTAAGTCCAAAACTGCCGGCGGCGGGAAGCTCGGCGCCGTAAAGCTGGCCGTGTTCGAGGCTCGTCGTCTGGGCGGCGCCGGGAACTGCCACACGCACGTCGAATGAAGCGCCTCTTCCGGTGGTGGGCATCAGACCCTCGGCGATTACAACCGAGGTGTCGGGGCTGTTTATGAATTTATCGATATCTGTGCTGGGCATGTAACGAAGAATATACTTCCTCAGATAGTCTCTTATATTTGGCGGGCAATCGGCTGAGCCGGTACCGGCCAGCTCGCCGACGATGGCGTAGGTTTGGACCGGGATGTAATCGGGTGAGAACACATCGGCTACGTCGCCTATGGTCGTGCCGGGTTCAATGCTGGCCGCGGATTGTTCAAACCGGCTGCCGGGACCGCTTTTGTCTTTGTCGGATTCGCCGCAGCCTGCAACAATCGTAAGAATGGCTGCCGTCGAAACGTAAGCGAGAATTTTGAATAAGCCTGCTCTCATGTCCGCGACCCCAAAAGTAACTCTGCTGCGAAAATAAGGTGTTAAATAGTAAGCGGCTGCGTAATATCAGTCAAGCCAATTCTGCCCGCAGGCTTGATAAACAGCGTCTATGTACTGAGCGTATTTATTATTTGATAACCTGTATAGGGCGGCCTAAGTTTTGGCCAGGCCGTACATGCGGTCGGACTCTTTTTGTTTGGCGAGTACTTCGGTAGAGACCCTTCGGTAAACGGCCCGCACGTCCAGAATTCCAAGATATTTTTCCGCATCGTCGGATGCCGTGACGGGCAAAAACTCGGTATCGAGCTTTTTCGCCTCGCCCAAAGCGTCCGTAAGTGACATATTCGGTTTGAGCGATTCCGAAACCGGCTCGGCAATATCGAGGGCTATCAGCCATTCGTTGACTTCCTGTGTCTCAAAGGTGTTCCTGATGCCGTTGAGTGTTACCAGCCCGGCCAGCTTGTTGTCGTTGTCAACGACCGGATAGCATGGATTGTCCGTACCTCCGACTATCCTTATCACTTCACTCAGAGGCATGGCTGTATCTATGATGGGTACGGTTCTGTCCATTATGTCTGCAACGGTATAGGTTTTTATAAGGTCGTCCTCGGTGATATTCAGGCCGAGCTCACCGGCCTTTTTCGCGCCGTACTTGACGCCCAGAGGACCTATCATCTGGAGAATAAATGCGCCGATGATAACGACCAGCAGCATTTCAGCACTTGTCTGGCTGTCGAATTTCCGGCTGGCCATTATCAAAAGACCGACGGCGATTCCGCCCTGCGGGTAAAGGCAGAATCCAAGGTAGTTCCTGATGGTTTTAACGGCCTTGGAGTACGCCGCTCCGAGATACGCACCGGATGTCTTGCCTGCAATGCTGCCGGTGACGTAAGCGGCGACAAGCAGCCAGGTCACGATGTTGCCGAGCTCGAATTTGAGCATAGCGCCGACAAAAACAAAGAACAGAATGTAAATCGGCACCGAGAACCGGCGCATTAGATTAAAGCACGACGCCATTCTTCTGCGTCCGACGTTGACCAGTATCACGCCTAATGTCATAGTCGCCAGGATTACGTCGAGGTCAAACTTGACCGCAATTCCGATGACCAGCAAAACCGCCCCAAGTGTGAATGCCAGCACCTTCTCAGGGTCGTCGATTTTTTTGAGAATACGAATCAGTATCAGACCCGACAAAGCGCCGAGTACAATTGCAACGGGGACGTGATAGGCCAATCCCGCCAGCGCAAGTGATAGTCCGCTTGCCTGGTGCTTGGTAATCACGCCGGCCACGCTGACCCCCACCGCATACAGCAGCAGTGCAAGTGCATCGTCGAGCGCGACAATTGCCGTCAGCATTGCCGTCAACGGCCCACGTGCCTTGTACTCCCACAGCACGCTGACCGTCGAAGCGGGGTCCGTGGCCGAGCAAATCGCCGCAAACACAACCGAAACCGCAACGGCCATTTGCCACGTCGAGAAAAAAATGAGAACCGAAAAGGTCAACACCCCGACAAACAAAAAAGCTGCCAAACCCTCGAAAAGCAGAATCATCCAGACCTGCCTGCCGAACTTTGCAAAGACCTCGCGCTTCAGCTCGCCGCCGACCAGAAAACCGATGACTCCCAGCGCAAGGACGTTGAAGGCCTCCATAACGCCGACGGCTTGGGGCGGGAAAACGCCGAGTACCGGCCCGACGATTACGCCTACGAGTACGTAGCCGATTATCTGCGGAATGTGGAATCTCTGGATAATCTTCGCGCCGACGGTCCCGCAGAAAACCGCAATGCCTATCAGCAGGATAATGTTTAACTCTTCAGTCTTCACGGAAATTCCAGACTTGACCGTACATCCTGTAAATCACAGCGGTCAAAAGGCTCAGCACAGTATTTGGCAGATGATATTCCTTGTTCTTGGTCGCGTGTCAAAGTCGATTAGGATTATCTGCTGCCACGTCCCTAAGGTCAACTCGCCCTCTACAATCGGCACGCTGAGCGATGGGCCTAACAGTGAAGCTCTTACGTGCGCGTGGCCGTTGTCATCGTGCCATGTTTCTTCGTGTTCGTATCGCGCGTTCTTCGGTGCGATTTTCTCAAAGGCCGCTTCCAAATCGTAATCGGCCAGGCCCGGCTCGTATTCGGTGGTTGTGATACCGGCGGTCGAACCTGGGACAAATACGGTTACAATACCGTCCTTTGTTCCGGACTTAGACACAGCGGCGGCAACGGAATCGGTTATGTTGATTACATCGTTGTTGCCTTTGCTCTTTACCTGTAGCTTTTGGGTCTTGGTCATTGACGCTCATCCTGCTGTTTACTGGAGTTAGGCCGATGATAATAATAGCTGCTCAGGCTATGCTCATCAATGGTAAGCATCCAAAGCCGGGTTTATGAAAAGGCGCCCCTCCTCCCACGGTGCGGTGTTTGGGTCGGCGTATCTATCGGCGCCGGAACCGTTGAAGGCCGCAAACGGGTCCATACTCACCATGGAAACCCCGAGAACCAAAAGACCTATAGCCAGTGTCACGACTAGCAGAATCAGCAGAAAACCGCCGCTGTGGTCTTTGGTGCTGCTTGATAAGGTAACAGACTCCATTTTTTTATCCTCCGCAACAAGGTTAATCTGAAACGGCCGAATCATATCCTGTTTGTGGACACCCGGCAAAGAGATAAATCTCTTTTTTCAGGGGCTACAGACCATATATCAAGCGGTTTCCTGGCGCTGCCCTTAAATTCAAATTCCTTGTAATCCTTGTGGTTGCTGGTGATAAAGATGCTTCCGTACAGCATATTATCGTCTTTATCCAGCCAGCCTCGGACGTAAATCTCGCCGGTGAGAATTCTCACAATTTGTTTGCCGACTTCCTGCATTTGGAACTCGCCCATGCACAGGAAGTACAATTTCGATGGGTCTTCGTTTCCGTCCTCGTCTATGTATTTCTTGTCGGGATGGAACTTGCCGGAAAAGCCGCTGCTGATGCTGTCATACTGTTTCTCGGGGCTAATGTGATAGGAGCCGGACCAGCCGCCGGAAACTCCCCGGGAACCGATAAAAAGTCTGAGTTCTCCACGAGGCTTCCCGGTCTCGGGCTCACGCAGATTGCCGTCAAATTCAAGAGGTTCAATCTGAGGCTGTTCAACTGAGGTTTCTTGTTCTTCGGCCTGGAGCATCTGGCGCGCCTTCCATTCGGCCCACGGCGTAATGCCGGGCGCGTTGGGGTCTTTGGGCCTGGGATTAAATACGCCCGCCTTCTGAAGTATGAATAGTAATACTCCCAGGCCGATAATCACCAGCAGGATAATCATCGCGTAGCCGCCTCTGCCCCGCCCAGCCGATTTTTTGTTGGGTCCCGCCATGTCTGTTCCTCCGAAAAAATGGTCCTAAAACTGGCCCTTTAATATAGGTTCTAAAACGCCCTGAACAAACACATTTTTTCAAAAA
>CAYSTP010000068.1:0-10441 GCA_964434085.1 uncultured Pirellulales bacterium | reverse complement strand
TCGCAAATGCAATTTTAACGGGGACATTTTTAGTTTTCATCATTGTTCTCCTTTAAGTGTGGTGGAAGAGAAAATATTTTGTTACAATTCAAATATTACTGAAACAGTGAATTCATAAGCATTTGCCATGGACACAGCGAGGGAGTTCAAACCGGAAACGATACTGCTCTGGCACAAAATCGCAGATGAGCCGGAGGCTCAGCGGATAATTAATCTTTTCCCATCCGTTAAAGTCAACCTGATTGAACAGCAGCGATACACGCCACCAAAATCTGTCGACGCAGGTAAGGCTTTGGTCGCCGGCAAACGAATATTAATGATTGGTCAAACTCAACAGTTTGTCAGCCATTTCGACGGTCGGCTGGGAACTAACGTAAGATGTCGGCCTTACTATAAGCTTGTGCCGATTTCTAACGGATGCCTGTATTATTGCGCTTACTGCTATCTGGCATTTGTCTATCGCAAGTATTCACCCTTTATCAAAATCAATATCAATTACGACGTCATGTTCAGGCAAATCCGAAAGAGTTTACAGCAAGGCAACGGTTCGGTAAGTTTCAACATGGGCGAGATGCTCGATAGTCTCGCTCTGGACCACGTCACCGAACTTTGCAAAATGCTGGTGCCGTTTTTCGGCGGCCTGTCAAACGGCTATCTGATGCTGTTAACCAAAAGCAGTAATGTTGAAAACCTCCTTTCACTTGAACCAAATAATCACATCGTTGTCTCATGGAGCCTGAACAGCCGATATGCGGCCGAACACTTCGAGGCTGGTACCGCCAGTCTTGATGAGCGAATCGCAGCGGCCAAGGCTTGTCAGGAACACGGTTATAGAATCAGATTCCGTATCGACCCCGGTATATTGCATTCCAATTGGCAAGCGGGATACGCTGAGTTGGTTGGCAGGATTTTTGAACATACGCAACCTGAGAATATTACTTTGGGCATGTTACGTTTATTACCGGGACACCTTAGTCTGGCAAAGTCTGCCTACGGCGAAGGCGTCAAAAATATGTTTCAATTTGAATCGGCTGAACAGGGCACGGATTTCAAGGTTCGCTACAATCCCAAAGATAGAATCAAGTTTTATAAACTCATTATTGACGCTATTCGTGAGTATGATAAAAAAGTCTCAATAAGTTTATGTCGAGAAACACCTCAAATTTGGCGAGCATTAGGAAACCTTTGTGATTTCGGAAAATGCAACTGTTTAGTGTGGTAATTTTTTCTCCTCAACATTGCTGATTGATTTTTCCACTGCTCGCAGGCGATATTCGTAAGATATGCTTCTTTCGGAGAGCGTTTCGAATTTGGTTTTCCATTCTTTCTGGCATTGAAGAAGCTGGGTGACGTCGCGTTGGAGCAGGTCGAGCTGCCGCTGGAGATTGACCCAGCTTCCGAGTATAAGGCCTGCCAGGAGCACAAGCTGAATTACGACCGACAGGTTAATTTGTCTGTTCAAATGCCAGCTTTTTGTGTTGCCATTAGTGTTCATTTTTACACCGGGGCGTAGAATGCGTATTTTTCGCCGACCTTCGAGATGAGAACGTATGTATCGGCGGGGAGATTTCCCGTCGAATTAAAAGGTTCGGACCGTCAAGTTAAATTGCTATAAATACCACCTAGCAACACAGCATTATTTTCCCCTATAGTAACCATTGTGATTTAGAAGCTTTTCTGATATACTATTAAACGTTAAAATTACAGCATCTATTACGGTATTTTAAGCTGTTCAAGACGTTTTGGCCTATTACCGGATTAATCTTCCATGCCCAGAAAAAGTATTGCTTCTCTGGATAATGTCGCTGCTGCTGCCAAGATTTTCGAAAAATATGGCGGTTTTATTTACAGTATAATCCGCTATAAGACAAGCGATGCCTCTCTCGTTGACGACTTATTTCAGGACTTTTTTTTGGCACTGGCTGCCAACCCTGTGTCGTTGGATGGGCCAAAGTTAAAAGCATTCCTTTATCGGGCTATTATTAATGATATTCGAGACGCAGTCAGGCGAATAGAACGTTATAGGAACCTGTTGAAGAAATATGCTGAGAATCGTGAGTTTGCCGTCAATAAACAAGGGCTGAAAAACGCTTTTACCGTTGAGGAAAGGGTGGAAGCAATAATGAAAAATGCATGGGAATCACTTTCACCCAAAGAGACAGCAGCAATTTCCTTAAGATATCTCGATGGTTACAACATTGCAGAGGTTGCAGAAAAAATGCGGGTTAAACCGGCAACTGTCAGTCGATATACCTGTATAGGATTGGGTAAAATGCGTCAATTCTTGAACCACAACCGTGGGGGTAAACCATGAATTACAATGAGAAAAGTCAGAACTGTGAAGAGGCTGAACTGTACTACCTTAGCTTGGTATTCGGTGATGAATACGGCGAAGTACCCGAAAAAATAGCGGCTCATGTAAAATCCTGTGGCTATTGCAAGAGCCAGCTAAAGACACTGAAAGACCAGCTTTTGACCGCTGAGGTAGCAAGTTCGAACAATAATCGGCTTTCAGAGGCTCAGGTACATATACTTGGACTTCACTTTTCTTACCTTGGAAAGGAAGTCGGATGTGAAAGCGTAAAGCCTTTTCTTCCATCCCTTCTTGAGCCCTCGTTCGAGATAAGAATCCCTACGCCTATCACTGTACACCTTGACCACTGCGAATTATGCAATAGCGACCTTGCCGCTATACAAGCCATGAGCCTAAATGGAAAACAGCTTAATGTCCTCAATTCAATACTCGATGACAATTCTTCAGTTCAAAACGTCGTCTGTTCAATTGCAGCAATCTCCGTAAGACAATATGTTGATTTGGACTTTCGGAGGATTGAGCCGGAAGTAATCAAACATTTGTGTTGTTGCAATATGTGCCAATCGTTGATTTATAAAGCTAGAGCGGAAAGTATCAGAAATTTGCGGGAAAAGACCGTGCAAAAAGCCTTTCCATGTGAATCGGTCACATTCTCTGATGTTTTTGATTACTGTTTCCCTTATGAATTATTTCCCTACAGCGACCAGTACGCCGGATTTAGAGAACCTTTTGTCAATGAATTGAAGCAATGCGCCAAATGCCTTCAGAAAGTGCAGGAGTTACACCAGCAGGTTTATTCCATTAAACAGAGACCGGAATCCGGCGTAGTAACAGTTTATGAGATAGGCGAGACGCCAAAATCAGGAGTCACGCAGGAAATGCAGGGTAATTACGGCGGTTTTCCTATAAGCGTTAGAACACCCAGCCCTGCTGAACGTCAGATGTCACCTGGCGTCCGACAGGAGCATAGTGTATGGCTGGGTGAAAAAGCACACATCCTTAAGAAGGGATTTAAGCATCTGGCCAGGGTGGCTGTAGCAGCAGGTGTGGTTCTTGCTGTCACCCTGTTTTTGCGAAGTATGCCCACTGCGAACGCCCGGACTATCCAGCAGGTATATGATGCTATTCAGAAGGCCTTCAATGTGCACATACAACAGTTTGCTGACGGAAGTCCTGAACTACTGCAGGAAAAGTGGGTATCGAAGGACCTGGGTATCTACGCCGTGAAGGATGAAAACGGCTTTGTGATTTGGGACATTAAAAACCAGGTGAAACGCAGCAAGCGGACCGGGTCTCAACAGTCAGAGACTGTGCCCCTGTCCGAAATACAATCCGCGGCAATACAAAAAAGGATTCGAGGTTCCCTGGGCCTTATGCCATTCGAAAACGTGTCCCAGATGCCAAGAGATGCCGAATGGAAAGAATTAGATACGTCCGCGTTAGAGGGCATTGCCAGCAATACACGCGTATATGAGCTACTCTGGACAAAGCAGGCTACAGATGGGTCTGTTGTACGTTTCAAATGGCTTGGATTTATCGATGAATCCACGAACAGGCCTTTGCGTGCCGAGTTCTATAGCCGGGACAGCTACTCCGAAGATTATGAGTTGGAAACGGTATATTCGATAGAATACTGGGCCGAAAATCAAATGGAGGTCTTCTTAACACAAGCATTGCCATAAGGAACTACTTGGGACTCCACAGGGGATAGCGGTTTTCATATCGCTCTTGTACCTTTTCAATCAGAAGCTCATTCGCTTTTCTGTTTTCGACGTGCCCATCCACAAAACCTACGTTTACGGTCCTGTTTGGATGTCGCCCTCCGATAGCGTCATGCTCCTGCCCCTCATAGATTGGTCTTTTAGTGTTAATCTTCATACCCGGCACATATGAAGCGTCCTTCTGACTTAGGGATTCTACGGCATGCCACCAGTCAATTAACGTGAAGCCCGAATCAACCATCAAGAGCGTTTCGCTTGGTCTTGATATCTCGACAGGATTGAGTGGTTGGCCGATGAATTCTGCTCTGTTGCTAAAGTCGGAAGTGCTTTTAAAGATGGATTGATTAACTCCATAATTGCCGCAGAGGATGTTTGTTTTCAGCCTTAGTTCTTTCACATTCTTTGCCGGACAACATAGCAAATTTTTTTGGTCAGTCTTTTTATAATAGAACTGACCTATGTAGTTTAACCACCACCAACCTTTCCTGTTATAATCAAGGCTGCCCGGAAAACCGCCTGGAGGTTCAATATCGCAACTAGTAAACCCATGTGGAACTGTACCATTACTGGATGAGTACGCAGTGACAGCTATCCCAAGCTGTCGTATGTTAGAAGTACAGATAACGGTCTTGGCTTTCTGTCGGGAAGTGCTAAGCACAGGTACGAGAACCGCCATTAGCAGGCTAATTACGGCGCAGACCAAAACCAATTCTGTTAACGTGAAACCTTGCCTTTTCATACCAAAAAAATACTTTACACTAACTTGCCGGTAAAATCAACCGAATAGTTTGGATTTGTGTGAAAGTGAGGAGAGAAGCTTTATTACGCTTTTTTATGCTTTTTGTAGATTGGGATTTCGCCTATAAATCCTGCGAGCGAATTCGTATACTTGAAAAATGCTGGTCTGAATCACAAGGAGGTTTACCCGTCATCCATGCCGGGTAAACCTCATCTGTACCGGCTTTCCTATTCCTGCACTCCGCTGCAGGCACGCACCCAGTAGTTTATGACATCGCCTGTAACTGTGCAGCTCCAGGGGTCCTCAATGTCCTCTACGCACGGCCATTTTGAAAGTCTGATAAACCAGCTTGTAGAACAGCTACCACTTGGAGCAGCCTCGCAGCCGTAAAGCGGCCAATAAGTCTTGTAGTAGCCGTAACACTCTTCTCCAACAAATTGGCATAATATATACTTGTATTCTTGCAGGAGCTTTGTACAGGTATAACCTTCTACTGCGCCTGCGATGTTGTTGAGCTCATTGTAGTCAAGATCCTGTAAATTGGCTTCTATGGTGCTGTCGGAGATTATAAGAGCAATGCCTGTGCTCCAGTCCATATCGAAGAAACTGGCCTCAGTGCGGTAATAGAACTTCCTGCTTGCCAAGTCCACGATTCGAACATATTCGCTGTCAATGCTTTCCAATACAACGAAATGCTTTTTCCCGGGGAAATACAGGATTACTTGGCAGTTGCCAATGCTTCTGATTGTCTCAAGGTCGGTCCGAACCGCACGACAGTTTAACCCCAGGTTCTGAGCAAAATTTTTCATCGCATAAAGACTCGTGCTGCTATCCGGCTCACTTACCAGGGCGGCCAATTGTGAATCACTGGTATATATGCCTAACTGTTCAAGGACGTATTTCATCGAGGCGGTAGCACAATTCTGCGGATATATGCCCTCTTCCGCGTCAAGACTCAGCTTCTCGCCCAGAAGAATATCTGTATCGGCCATTGATGAATGACGGTAAATCAGCGGGCGATTGGTTATGGGCGAGGCATATTCAATAAGTGTATCTTCTTCATAATCTACCTTGAAAGAGTCTTCTTGTGGAACATTTGCATCGACAGTCATTGTCCAGATGTCCCGAGCAAGTAGTTTTTGCGAACCTGCTTCATATTTTTCCAGCACGATAGACATTGGAACCCAGCGGCTGGATACATGCTCGAAGTCGGAATAGTATTTGAAGATAGAAGCGTTACCTTTGCCGGTTACTGAACAGGAAATGACTGCATATTGCATGCCCGGGTCCAGAACAAATGAAAACTGCGAACCATCATTATTATTGAGTGTTAGAAGTACCTCGGCCCGGCCATCGATAATTCTTTCAGAAGCTGTCGATTCAAGGCTGGAAAGGTTTTCTAAAGAATAGTAACCGTGGCCCCAGGGTACCAGGCCTGCAGTAAGAGGTCCGTTGACTGCGACAGGCATTTCGCCAGCCGAATCTACATAAGCGTGTTCTGCCACTGGTGTGTACATAATGTAATGCTCGCCGTCCCAGGCAAATACCCGGCGGGCATTCAGTTCGGTATTAAACTGGCTGGTCATATAGTTGTCTTCAAGTTCTTTGCCCGGTTTGACCGAATCGATGCGGGATTGTATATTAATCTCCCATTTAAATCGCTGTCCGTCATAAATCACCGATTCGATGGAACTCATCGTGTATTCATTAGACAGCTCATACCGCGTATTAAACGGAATCGCATCAAGCTGGAGTTTTTGAAGAAGCTCTGTCCTTTCAGGTTTATCCGAGCTGGCCCGATACTCCGCCACCCTTTTTGAAATCATTGTTCTGATTTGGCTCTCGTCTGCGACTTTCGCAGCGCGGTATTCCTCGTGAGAAGCTTCAATCGCGCCAGCAGGAATCCACGTATTCCTCGGCTCATTCGTTAATTGCTGAAATAACCGCAAAATCTCTGAACGGTTCAGTTGCCGGTCAGCCAGGCACAAAGTGGCACACAGCATTGTGAGTAAAAATGAGATTAGTATGTTTTTTCTTTCCATTTGCGTAGACCTCCTACACGATTGAAAAATATAATTGGCATGCATCCTTTGCCCTATTTCGCATTGCTGCCTTGCAGGAAAATTCAAATCCAAAACTATAACAGACAGCGTGTGCCATCCTCTTGATTTTGATTTTTTTTCGAAATTAGCCGAGGAGAACTGCTCAATTTTGAAGCGAACCACTGATTGTGGTGCTCTTTCGGGTTAATAGAGATAAAAACCTCATTTGCCAGGCCCCTCCCAATGCCTATACCGGTACACTCAAGGCTGGAGCTGTGTTCACTTGGTTTTTACCAACCAATACTCAGTAAAGAGCATCAGGTCGTTTAAGTCGACAATGCCGTAATTGTCCAGGTTTGCTCCCTGGCACAAGTTAGGCTCATCGCAGTTACTATCGTACCAATAGGTAGCAAATATAGAAAAGTCATTAAAATCCACTCGGCCATCGCCGTCGAAATCGCGGGTGGGAACCTGCGAAAACTGTATGTGGTGGATCAGGCCGTAATCATAAAATGGAGGTTCGTCTAACCATTCTTGCCAGTAAAGAGCAATATTGGTGTCTCCAACCTCAACAGCGTTGTAGTCGATGATAAACCAGTCCCCAATGCTGACTTCAAGTAGGTCGGTGTCAGTATAAAGGTCAAAGCCTTGGACCCATTTTTCCTCTTCTTCCCAATAATCGAAGGCCGTGGTAACCCATGCATCAGCGCCTGCGGCTTCCAGGCAGGACTCAAAATATGGGTCAAACTCGCCTCTGGCGTAAAGCACCCCATAGTTTCTGTAGTCCTCCTCGAGTAGCAGTCTGCCGGACCAGGATTCCGCTACGTTGGAGTCAATCACTATGGCCAATTCAGTGCCGACCATAATCTGTCCATAGTCCACATACTTCAAGGCAATGTTTACTTCCACTGGTACCAAAGGCTCATTACTGTCGCGCAGAAAAACCTTTGTGGAGACCTCTCCAAAAGCAACACAGGGAACTAATATGAGAAATGCAAGTAAGAACCGCCTTCCTGGGCTCTTCATGGGCGAACCTTCTTGTAAATTGCCATAATATTCCACTCAAAATCGGCGACATTAGACCAATTTTTTCATCCGATGCCTTGAATTTGCCCAAGTTACCAAAATAATTAGCAGAAAGCAACCGAAACTCTGCACAAATCGGCTTATCTGCAGATGTATAAAGTCTGCAAGTTAAGTAACTTATAAACCCGAGCCAAAATTTTATTGCGGCAATATGTCTCCAAGCCCTGTCAATAATCAGAAAAATCAAAATCTCTCGTTTTAGAAACGCTATAAGAATAGGTATTGTAAAAACTCAGGAGATATCGGTGCGCTTTTACCGGTTCGGTTAAATTACGAAAGAACTATGGCTCTTAAGCGAACAAGCAGATTAATTCGATTACTAATAACTCTCCAATCAGAAAGCCAAAATAGCTTCAAAGGGCTTTTGGAGACCTTAAAGGTAAGCCGAAGAACGCTTTACAGAGATTTGCAGGCTCTTCAGGAAGCCGGGATTCCCTGTTATTTTGACCGGCCTGGGCAATGTTATAGAGTCGATAATGGTTTTTACATGCCGCCTCCGAATTTGACTGCGAAAGAGGCGTTTGGTCTGCTTTTACTTGTCCACAAAGCCCGAAAGGTATTGGAGGTGCCGTTCAGTGATACAGTGTTGCGAGGAATACTCAAAATTGAAAATAATCTGCCCCCGGCCACACGAGAATACTGCAAACAAAGATTAAATAATATATCTATACACGGCACTTGCGCACAATCGAAAGGCTCGATAGATGAACAATTTGAATCTTTACAGCATGCGATTCGCAAAAGGCAGATACTAAAACTCACCCATAGCTCTAAACCTGAGCAGCCGGTAGTCACTTGCCATTTCAGCCCCCTTCACCTTCTCTACACTGATTCATGGTACGTCATGGGAAAAATGAACTTCAGCAGGCAGATACAATCCATAAAGCTCAGGGACATCAAAGAAATAGAACAGACCGGCAAATGCTTTTTAAATGAAGAGGAATTTGACCTGTCAGACCATCTGGGGCGGGCCTGGGCTGTTGTTACGGAAGGTAAACTTTACACCGTCAAGCTGAGATTTGCCCCGGAAATTGCACACGATGTTACTTCCAGGCAGTGGCACGATACCCAAAACGTGACTATGGAGGAGGATGGCTCTGTACTTCTTGAATTTCGGGTGGATGGACTAAACGAAATAACCTGGTGGGTCGTCAGCTTCGCAGATAAGGTCGAGGTGCTTGCACCAGAGGCTCTTCGGGAGAGAATTCATGAAATAGCTGCCAATATGGTCAAACGGAACAAAATCGTCGAGAGGAGGAAAACGACCCAGCCTAATAAAGCGCTGCAGGACATCGTCAGCATTTAAAAAGCCACTCATGCTTTCGACAAAAAGCTGTGGAATTTTTAATTATTGCGTAAGGGGCAATATGAATTCTGCTAAAAGCAACATCGAAAATCTGGCTGAACATCTCATCAGGATGGAATATCAGGCCGGCAGGCGTAACAGAGCAAAAAGCGAAAACCATAAAAAGGACCAACAGACCAAAGACCAAAAGAAAGACGAAGCCTGCTGCGAAGAAAAAAGTTAGAAGTAATGATTATTAATCATCATCCTAAGGAGCCGGGTAACGCAGAGTTGGGTCTCTGATGTTTTACCGGAGCCGGAACCCGGCTCCCCTGAAAAATGACTCTTCCGTACAGATGCGGAGGCTTTATTGGGGCCGTCCCGGGAAGGACGGCCCCTTTTTATATTTGCTGCAAATATGCCCCGGCTCGAGATTGGTTCTTTCAAGCTTTATAGACCCTGGGAGAAGTTTGACGGGCCGAGCTTCATGCCTGACCTGCGATGTTTGATGCTTAATCTGCGGAGTTTGAAGCTTGAAATTGGCGTTTTCAAACTTACTTTTTGAAATATGAAGCTTACTATTCGGATTTTCAAGCTTACTATTCGAAATGTCAAACTTGCTATTTCAGTTTTCAAGCTCACTATTTGGGTTTTCACACTTACTATTTGAAATATCAAGCTCACTATTTTGGTTTTCATGTTTACTTTTTTGTTTTTCAAGCTTGATATTCGAATTTTCAAGTTTACTATTTCGAATTTCATCTTCGACTTATGGGGCAATTCACTTGAAAAACGCAGTTTTCAGTATCGAAAAGAGGTTGGTTGCGAAAAAGCACAGAGATTTTTTATCAGACTCGGATTTTGCATAGACTTAGCCACTGAGGACACCGAGAATCAACTGCGAATAACCACAGATTCCGTCTTCCCCCTGAGGGGTACGCCGCGACAAGTAACGCGGACCTGCCCTGAGTGGAACCGAAGGGTTTTCACGGATTACTGCACCCTGCACCCTATACGCCATACCCTGGTTTAAAATTGCGTATTAAAGGTGCAAAAACGGCAAATTAAGCTTTATCAATGCCATACTGTTGTCATCGGTTTAAGACATCGGTATAATGGAGGTATTAGCAAGGCCTGGGACGCTTATCTCGCTTTCCTCTCCCTCCGCACGTCCCTGGCCTTTTATTTTATGACAGGATAACAGGATTTTGGGGATTTCAATCTACTCTCTACTTTCCCCTTATCTACTTTCCC
>CAYSTP010000067.1:0-10733 GCA_964434085.1 uncultured Pirellulales bacterium | reverse complement strand
CCGGCTTCGACGGCGAACCGGCCTGCGTTGCGAACGGCGTCGGCGAGGGTTGTCTGGTAAGATAGGAAAGGCATATCAGCTACGAGGCATACATTGGGTGCACCGCGGCGGACGGCTGCGGTTATAGCGACCATAAAATCCATAGTAGCGGGCAGTGTGGAGTCAAACCCGAGGACCAATTGGGCTGCGGAATCGCCGACGAGGACCATCGAAATGTTAGTCTGGGCAACCAGCCTGGCGGTGAGGTAGTCGTAACAGCTTACTGCAGAAATTTTTCGGCCTTCAATTTTGGCCTGGGTCAGGTCGGCGATTGTAACTTTTGTGTTCATAGTGACTTTCCGTGAAATTCGGGGCAGAAACTAACAGTAAAATAGTTAAAATTTGCCAGAACATTCGGGCGAATAGTAACGTACAAAACACTGATTTTTTACTGGAATTCACAGCTTTTATAGGAAAATACCAAAAAGCTGCGTTTTTTCAAGAGTTTATAGTTGATAGTTCCGACAGGAACTGCACTCTAAAGTTAATAGCGGGATTTTATTAAAGAAATTTAGTCGACTTAGGCGATTAAATAATTATACACGGACTGGTGGAAGGAATGAAATAGTGTACGTGATTATCTGTATTCTATAGCTTTTCATCACCCTCCTCCGAAGCCAGATTCTGCTTTATAGAGTCTGGCTTTTTATATGCGCAGATTCAGATAAGCCGGGGTGGATCTTTTGCCGACGGCAGGGTAACTCAGAATTGGCGGTTAGCATTTCAGAGGCGGTATCGGCAGGGCGGCCGGGCAGGCCGGATGAACTCTAATCCTCTGACTCCGGACAACCGAGAATGTACTCAATCACTTCGCTGAGCCTGGCTGTAGCCAGGGCTACAGTGCAGTCAGCGGCACCGTAATAGATATTTAATGTATCTGTCTCCTTAGTCACCGTAACTCCGGTGGGAAAAACCACGTCACCAACATCGCCGACTCTTTCGTAGAATTCACTCGGTCCGAGCAGCCACTCGTCACTTCGCCTTAAGACCCGCCAGGGCTCGTCCAAATCGAGCAGGGCCAGACCCAGGCGATAAACGGCGCCTGCGGAGGTGCCGCGAACCCCGTGATAGAAGACGAGCCAGCCATGTTTGGTCTCGAGCGGCTGACAGGCAAGTCCGACCCGCTGGCAGTCCCAATAGCCGGCGCGAGTTCTAATCAGCGGTCGGTGGTCACCCCAGTGTTTGAGGTCGGGCGAGAAACTTAACCACATGTGGGCTTCGCCGCGTACAATCGGCCTGTGTATCAGAGCGAATCGGCCGCGGAATCTTCTCGGGAAAAGGCAGGCGTCTTTATCTTCGGGCGGCAGCATGGCGCCGAGCCGCGCGAAGGTCTTGAAGTTTTTGGTAATGGCCAGAGAAACGGTCGGACCACCCTCGCCAAATGAAATATAGGTTATAGCAAATTGCTTTTGCTCCTGGAGCCAAATGATGCGAGGGTCTTCCAGGCCCCAGCGTTCCTCGTGGCTGTTGATGTCCGCCTGCATTGTGGGGTGGTCGTCGATTTTCCAATTTGTAAAGCCGTCTTCACTCCGCGCGACGGTCAGATGCGAAAAGCCCCGCATGTCTTCGCAGCGAACAAGCAGCAGGGTTTCAGAGTTGAGCTTAATTGCGGCCGGATTCATTACGGAGTTCACCGGATAAGGCCAGTGCCTGGAGGTCAGGATAGGGTTGCCCTCGTATCGGGTGAACAGTTCGTACGCTCTTAGCTGTCTTTCCAATTCCGCCATATTCCCCTTAGCGGCTCCTACTCGGAGTCCTTACCCTGCGTCTTCATACTTAATCGGCAATTCAACTGCACCAATATAACCAAAAGAGCAGATTTTACTGTTGGCTGGGCCGAAAGCAAGGGTTTTCAGGATGGGTTCAGGCTTTGACCAACTGCGTTTCGTAAAGGCTTTGATAAAGCGGACAAGACTGAATCAACTGCTCGTGCCTTCCCTGGGCAATGATTTGACCGTTGTCCATCACCGCAATTATGTCGGCGCTTATGACCGTACTGAATCGATGAGCAATGATGATGGTGGTCCTTTGACGCATGACTTCCTCGATGGCGATGTGGATTTTTGCCTCGCTGTCGGCATCGACCTGGCTGGTTGCCTCATCAAAAATCAGAATCGCCGGGTCCTTTAGAATAGCTCTTGCGATGACAATTCGCTGCAGTTGTCCTCCGCTGAGTCCCGTGCCGTGCTCACCTATTTTCGTTTCATATCCGGCCGGGAGCTGTGTGATGAATTCATGGGCCCTTGCCTTTTCGGCGGCGGCGATTATTTCGTCCATAGTGGCGTTGCTTTTGCCGTAGCCGATATTGGCGGCAACAGTATTATTGAAAGTTACCACGTTTTGTGTCACCAGGCCTATCTGTTGTCGCAGACTTCTGATGGTACAGTCCCTTACATCTGTGCCGTCAATAAGCACCGCGCCGGAATTGACATCGTAGAATCGTGGAATAAGGTTGACCAGGGTCGTCTTACCCGAGCCGTTGGGACCCACTATGGCGATGTTACATCCTGCATGTACTGTCAGATTGATGCCGTTTAGTACCGGCCTGGATGCGTTCGGATAGGTGAAAACGACATCGCGGAAGTCTATTTTGCCGTTTACCATCTCCAGCCTGCGTGCATTCGGCTTTTCTATTTCGACAGGCTTCTCAAGCAAGCCGTAAACTCGTTCGGCTGCCGCATTGGCCTGCTGGACTTTGTTCCAGATGTCACTGCTTTTTCTCACGCCTTCGCCGACGGCGCCGAGTGTCCCCACAAGAACAAGAAACTCACTTGCATCGAGACCGCCTGCGACGACCCAGTGCACACCGAACAGAAGGGCGGCACAACCCGCCGTCATACCCAGGACTTCCATAATCGGGCCCGTTGCGGCCTCGACTTTGCCGATGCGAAGGAGCTGCTTAAGCAGAGCTTTATTTATAAGCCCGAAGGTTTTGTTCTCGTATTCCTGCTGGTTATACACTTTTATGACCTTGGCTGAGCCGAAAGCCTCGTTCAATTTGCCCAGCATAAGGCTTGACCTTGCCAGAGACTTCTTTGTGGCGCGTCTTATTCGCTTTCCGAGACGTAGAACCGCTGCAATGGTCAGCGGGGCGCTGAGCAGGAATATCAGAGTCAGCTTGAAGTTCAGTGCCATCGCTAAGATGATTAGGCCGGCGGCCTGCAGAGGCTCCCGAAGTGCCTTTCCCAAAAGTATTGATACTCCGGCTGACAGCACAGCGGTGTCACGGTTGATTCTGCTTACGGCGTCGCTGGGATTTTTAGTGTCAAAAAACGACACGGGCAACTCGATTATGTGACCAAAAGTCTCGTTCCGAAGATTATTGACGGCTATATAAGTTACTTTGGATGCGAGGTATTTCTGAAAGAATGTGGCGATACATCGGCCAACAGTGAAGACAGCCAAAAGAATAACTATCAGACTCATGGCTTTGGTCTTATTCTCCCTGTTCTGCTGCATGGGTACAAAGCTCGTCGCTTTCTTCACGGCCCCGAGATAAAAAGGCTGACTGCGGATGTTTATAGCTGTACTGTGAGTCTGGAGCAGTCCCTGTGCGTCGAGACGTTTGTACTGGATGGTGAAAGTTTGGTGGCCCGGCGCCATGGCCAGCTCATTCAGCAAGGTCAGCGTCGGCACTTGCTCGACGGATTCTGATGTCAGGTAATTGCCGGCGCCGACGATGTAATCCTGGGGCAGCAGTCCGGCTTTTTGGGTAAGGCTGTCCTGCTTGACTTGCGTGACGAGCAGATAATAGGCTATGTCCGGATTATTCGGGTCGAGGATTTCCACCTGGTCGGGCACATAGAATTTCACGCCGTAACGATGGCTGCAGATTTTGCGGTCCACATATCCGTGAAGTCCTTCCTGACCCATCATGACCTTCAGCATAGGCACAAGCGTTATGAAACTCAGTGACAATAGAATGCTGGTAATAAGTGCGGAGACCAGGATGGCTGCGAGCCGGTGCCACTGCGGCCAGATGTGCTTGAATAATCGCCAGATGTAATTCATATACTTATTTGGTGCCCCCAAACGCGATAAAGAGCGTTTGGGCAGCCCCTTTGCGTCCTTATGCCCGAATACGGCGCTGTGCCGGTTCACGATTAACCGCAGCACAATAGCAAAGATGTACACTACGGTCAAGAGCAAAGCCTTTTTATTGATTGTTGGTGATGTTTGTGCTACCGTTTGACATTTTCACGGGAGCAGGTGCTATGGAAATAGATTGTCTCGTTCTGGGTTTGTATGAGACAAATTGTTACGTTCTTCGCAAAGATGCCGCTGTCAGCAAATGTGTGGTCATCGATACCGGCCTGGATACGAATGGCATGGTCGAATATTTAACCGCGAAGAAACTTGAGCCGGCTGCGGTCGTTCTCACTCACGGTCATGCCGACCATATCGGCGGCGTTGCGGGCATCACAGGCAAATACGCCGGGGTCAGGATTTATTTGCACCAGGCTGATGCACCCATGCTGACAAACGCAGAAGACAACCTTTCGCTTTTTACGGGTGTTGCTATCGGACCGCTTGAAGCCGATGTGCTTGTAAAGGAAGGTGACATTATTGACGAGGCGCAAATAAGACTGACGGTGCTGCACACTCCGGGTCATACGCCCGGCGGGATTTCTCTGTATGCTCAGGCCGATACGTTGGTCTTTTCAGGAGATACGCTGTTTGCCGATTCGGTGGGAAGAACCGATTTTCCCGGCGGCGGCGTGGAGCAATTAGTGCAGAGCATTAAAGACAAACTTTTTGTTTTGCCGGACGAGACCGTCATTTATCCCGGACACGGCCCCCGGACCAGCATCGGGCGAGAAAAAAGGCATAATCCATTTCTTAAGTAGTTCTTACTTTTAACTCCTGCAGCCGACTGCAAACCTGGGCACGGTTTAGAAGTTGTTGAAGTACTCAGGCTTGCCGTCATCCTGGTCGTAGCTCGTCTGCTCCTTGAAATCGGCGTCGATACGAATCCTCTGGATTCGCTCGGCGGTTTTGGTGTTACTGTCAGCCGTGACCAGGATGCCGTTCAATCGTATATCATCGGTTGCCACCTCAAACGGGTAGGGCATCTGAGTGCGGAAGGATTTGAGGACGCTCTCGGTCTTCCGACCAAGTATCGAATCGTGCGGGCCGGTCATTCCTATATCGGTAATATAGGCGGTCCCCTTGGGCAGTATGCGTTCGTCAGCGGTAACGACGTGCGTATGTGTGCCGAAGACGCAGCTTACCTTGCCGTCAAGATAATAGCCCACGGCAATCTTTTCACTTGTGGCCTCGGCGTGCATATCGACGAAGATTATATCCGCCTTTTGGCTCAGCCCCGGCAGGATATGGTCAATTGCGGAATATGGGCAGTCCGCAGGTTTCATGAAAATCCGCCCGATTAGCGATACAACCGCAACCACGGGGCCCTTACTGGTTTTATACAACGCTACAGACTTGCCCGCGGCGTGCTCTGAAAGATTGGCCGGCCTTACAATGTTGTCAGCGGATTCGAGTGTCTGGATAATGTCGCGCTTGCGGAACACGTGGTCCCCGAGCGTAACAAGATTAACGCCGTAGCGGAGCAGTTTATTGTATATTTGCGGGGTCAGCCCCGAGCCGCCGGCGGCATTTTCCGCGTTGGCGATAACGCAGTCCACCTCATATTCCTGCACCAGGGACCTGAGCTTCTCGGCGACGATGCGTCGGCCGGGCTTACCAACAATATCACCGATGCACAGAACGTTCAGTTTCATCCCGTCGCCTTAAACTTTTATTATTTTTACCTGCCTATTTTGCGTACTCAACGCAGCGCAGCTCGCGCAGCAGTGTCACCTGTATCTCACCGGGGTAAGTCATTTCCGCCTCGACTTTATTGGCGATGTCGCGAGCGATTTTCATTGCGATTTCGTCGGGCACCTTTTCGGCATCGACAATGACCCGGATTTCACGACCGGCCTGGATGGCGTAGGCGTTTTCCACGCCGTCAAAGCTGCCGGCGATTTCTTCCAGCTTCTCGAGCCGCTTGATGTACCGTTCGAGTGTCTCACGTCTGGCGCCGGGCCGTGAGGCGCTTATCGCATCCGCGGCGGCAATCAACGGAGTATAAGGATTGTCGGCGGCTACATCGCCGTGATGGCCGAGAACCGCGTTGAGCACAACAGGCGATTCACTAAACCGCTTGAGGAAATTAGCGCCGATTTCAGGATGCCCGCCTTCGACTTCATGGTCGATGGCCTTTCCGATATCGTGCAGCAGCCCCGCACGTCTTGCGATAGTACCGTCGAGGTTCAGCTCGTCGGCCATGACTTGAGCCAGGAAGGCTACCTCAATACTGTGACGCAGAACGTTCTGGCCATAGCTGGTTCTAAAGTGCAGGGCGCCTATCAGGCTCAGTACCCTGTTAGGCAGGCCGCGCACATTGGTTTCCACGGCGGCGTCTTTGCCGAGCTGCAGGATTTTGTGGTTGACTTCCTTTTTCGTCTGTGCAACCAGCTCTTCAATTCTCGAAGGATGGATGCGTCCGTCCTGAATGAGACGTTCCATCGCCAGTCGCGCAACTTCGCGGCGCACCGGGCTGAAGCCGCTTACGATTACCATGCCGGGCGTGTCGTCAACAATAACGTCAACCCCGGTAGCTTTCTCGAAGGCCCGTATATTTCGGCCTTCGCGACCTATGACACGGCCTTTCATATCGTCGTTGGGGATTTCGACCGTCGAGACCGTTGCCTCGCAGGTCTGCTCAGCCGCGTACCGCTGGATAGCGGTATTGATAACTTCACGGCTCTTCTCATCCGCAACTTCCTTGGCCTCTTCGACCTTTCGCTGAATCAGGGCCGACATTTCATGTTCGCATTCGTCTTCAAGCCGCTTTAGCAACAGCTCCCTGGCCTCATCCGCGCTCATGGCCGATATTTTCAAAAGCTGGTTTTTCTGCTGCGCCAGCAGAGATGAAAGCTGCTTGTCTTTTTCCCCAACGTGTTCGAGACGTCGCTGGGCCTCTTTTTCGAGGTTCTTGGCGGCGTTCTCACGCTGCTCGACGAGTTCTACCTGCTTCTCCAGCACGTCCTCACGCTTGCTTAGTCTCTGTTCCGTCTCGCGGAGCTCTCCTCGGACTCGGTGAGCCTCGGCGGTCAGTTCCTCTTTCTTCTTGATTGCCTCGGCCGCTGCATCGAGTCGGGCGGACTTGATGATGTTTTCAGCCTCTTTCTTGGCGCCGTCAATCTGCCGCTCCAGGTCCTCTCGGAAAGTTTTGGCTTTAGTTCTGCTGATTATCTGGAAGAGAATGGCAGCTAACCCGATTCCTAAAAGGAAAGCGACAATCGTAGCGGCGTACGCAGGAATCCAGTTTATTTCGAGTAACGCATCCATAATATCAACCTTTCTACAGTTATAGTCGTACAAATGCTGATTCAGGAAGGTTGTGGGGTTGTGCAGGGGGCAGTACTAAATGATGTGAAGTATGAAAAACAACAAAAGCAGGGCGGATTCGCGGCCCTATCCAAGTAATACCGGTGGCGAGGGTGTATTTTCGTGTAAGTCGTTGTTGTTAAATCGTATTATACGACGTTTTTTTATACCCACTCACCGCACTCCTTCGCCGGCAAACTTAGCTTTGCTCTGAGATTTCTCTTCACATTAATTCACTTCGCGCCGGTCTTGCCGGCCCAAAGTGTCATAACTACCCTGATTGCAGGCCCTTAGGCCCGCTGCTGTCCGCCCCATTATGGACTGCGTAATAAACTTGACTGGGGCGGCCCACACCTTTCTTTTATCAGCTAACCTATACAACGGCATAGTATTCGATGTTCATTAGCCGGTCAAGAGAAAGTTGTGCGGCAAGATGATTTTGCGTGCAAAAAGGGAAACAACCTGTCATTTGGCGGCAACTTTTCCTATAATACAAGGTTTAGGTATTAGTTGTAGAGTTTTGACCTGTGGGGCCCCATTTGAAAAAGCTTAGTGACGCCCAGTTGCTTGAAAGATACTCCGAGGGAGATGAACGTGCCTTCCGCGAACTCGTAAGTCGTTATAAGAACAGCCTTTACGCCTTTTTGAAACGGTTTTTGAACCAGCGTGACCTCATCGAGGACGTCTTCCAGGAGACCTTTCTGCAGTTGTTTACCAGCCGCGAGAGTTTTGACCCGGAAAGGCCCCTGCGTCCGTGGCTTTTTACAATTGCTGCGAACAAGGCCAAGGATGCTTTACGTAAACGACAAAGAAGCTCAGCCGTGCCTATCGGCACTATTTCAGATGGACAGCAGGCATCCTTCGACGACGTGCTGAATAGCCTAAGTTCTGTTGAAACAAGACCTTATGAGACGTTAGAGCGGGGCGAGCTTGCGGAGCGGGTCAGAGAAGTTGTAGCGAATATGCCGGAATCGGCCCGTGAAATACTTATTTTGGCCTATTTTAATAAATTTTCGTACAAACAAATGGCTCAGATTCTTAGTATACCTATCGGCACTGTCAAAAGCAGGCTTCATACAGCAGTAAATCGCTTTGCGAAGGAGTACAAGGCAGCTATAACCTCCAGGAAAGAACCATGAAAGAACTTAACAGGGACGAGTTAGAGCTTATCTTCGACTATTGCCTTGGCGTAGCCGATGTTGACAAGATGACCCGAGCGCAAGAGCTTATCGCCTCAAACCCCGAGGCCGCCGACTTCTGCTCCAAAGTCCAGATTTCTATCGGGCCGCTTGACGAATGGACGGTAGAACCGTGTCCCGATGACCTCGTTGAAAAGACTGTTTCCTACGTTAACGAAGCCGCTCAATATGCTCAGGACAGGCTCGGCCAACTGCTGGCTGCCGAAGAGGCTCGAACGGGCGGTTCTCGTTCGACACTATGGGTGAATCTTGGTAAGCGACTGGCTATGGCCGCAGCGTTTATTATAGTCGGCAGCATTGTGCTCAGTACGGTGCGATATATGAATTATCAAAAATGGCGAACGCAGTGTGAAGCACAGCTTGCCGGGATAGCGCAGGGCATTATCAGTTACAGTGCAGACCACGAGGGCAAGCTTCCTGCGGTGGCGATGTCCGCTGGTTCGCCCTGGTGGAAGGTGGGCGACCCGGGACAAGAGAACGTCTCGAATACACGTCACATCTGGCTGCTGGTAAAGGGCGGTTACGTCGGTCCGAACCAGTTCATCTGCCCGGGGGCAAATTCAGGCGAGCTTGAGCCTATCAGCGCTGAGCAGGCACAGTCGCTTCGTGATTTTCCAAATCGCAGATACATCTCGTACAGCCTGCGGTTAATTTGTGAGCAGCCACCTTCAGTTTCATCGCTCGGCAGGAAATTAATCATCTCGGACATGAACCCGTTGTTCGAAAATCTGCCCACCGACTTCACCCAGCCGCTAAATCTGCCGCTGGATGACCGCCTTCTCAAGCTCAATAGCATTAATCACCAACGCAAGGGTCAGAATGTATTATTCAGCGATGGTTCTGTGCAGTATGTCAAGACCAGGCGAGTCGGCGCCGACAACGACGATATATTTACCCTTCGCGGTACGAGCTTTTACGAGGGCTGTGAGGTGCCGACGTGTGATACCGATGACTTCATGGCCCCTTAATTTTGCCGCACACCTGCTTTTTCTTTGAATTCCTTTAAAATAACGCACAAAGTCGTATAAATTTGTGCCGTAACTTATTATGCGTATATCCCTTAGGAGATTTAATACATAATCTCGTCGTACCACCGGGGATACCCCTATGTGTATGTGGGGGAAAGTCCCTACCTGAAAAAAAGATTCAACCCCGATTTGCAAAATCGAACCATTTGCTAATATCGCCCTATAAATTAGCAAACAGTTTTTGAGGAAGGAATTCCCAAAAAACAAAACAGTCCGTAGCGTACAGGTGTCTTCACATTTGTCTGGTGACAAAGGAGTGGAGGACTCCATAGAAAGGCTGAATAATTAAAAATGAAAGATTCTTAAGTGAAACACGATATGCAGAATAAAGCAGGAAAACAATTCGCTTTGGGGCCGTAAAGCGGTTTACATAAGGTTGGGATTGAAAATAAAAGTATTTAACTTTTTTTTGGAGAATAGATTATGAAGAATTTTGTATACAAAATTGTGCCCGTGCTGCTTCTGTTGTCACTGGCGGGTTGTTACAGTTGCCAAAGCTGGAATCACATGTGGGGCAAAGGTCCTCGCGGAGCCTATCCGGCAGATAAAGTCTTCTGGGACAAGGATTGCAAACCGATAGCGGCGGCGGCCCCGGCGCCAAAGCCGATGCCGGCTCCAAAGCCGATGCCTAAACCTATGCCTACCGGATGCGGCCCATATACGGTGGAGCGGACATATCCGTGCGGAGATTGCGGCGTTGTCAGGATTGATAAGGTGATGCCGCGGGAAGTAGCGCAAAACACACCCTTCGATTATGAAATTACAGTTACTAATTTAACAGATATGCTTGTTACCGACGTGGTGGTTACAGAGCAGCTTGACTCCAATTTCAAGTTCACCAGCGCTTCACCGAGCGCAAGGTCTATGGAAAATAAGCTCATCTGGGTAATGGATAAGCTCGAGCCGCGCGCAAAACAAACCATCAAAGTTACAGGTGCTGCCGGTGCGGCCGAGTGTATAAAGAATTGTGCCACGATTACCTATGTTGTGCCCGCCTGTGCCAGTGTACAGGTTGTTCAGCCGGCCCTTCGTCTGGTAAAAACGGCGCCGTCACAGGTGCTGCTCTGCGAGC
>CAYSTP010000066.1:9484-10858 GCA_964434085.1 uncultured Pirellulales bacterium | reverse complement strand
CTTTTTACTGACGAATGCATCTCTTTTCGCATTGCTTTTTTTTGTCTTTGCCATATATATCTCCTCTTAAAAATTTCAGCCACAGAGTTTTTAAGCCACAGCCCCCTCAGGGGTCCCTAAGGGGAGGACACAGAGTTCACAGAGAAAAAATTAACAGTGTAAATCCGTGTTTACGATTCCCATTTACCGCGGTTACCAGGTCCTACCCAGAATCCGCGTTCGTGCTTCCAGCCGGACTCGTCAATTTTCAAATCTTTTGTCTCCCATCCTGACTCAATCCGTTTTGTCAAATCAGCAAAACCTTTATTCCATGTAAGTCCGTCAGGAACAGTAACGTTCATACTCCCGGCTGCATTTGCATATTTCAAGCAGGATTCAACGGTATGGCCCCAGACAAATGCGGAAAGAAATCCCGCAATTGCCGAATCGCCGGAACCCAGCGCCCCCACAAATTTTTCCTCCTTATAAACGGGGAACCAGAGTTCACGATTAGCCCAGTTTTCGAGGTCGGAGCATCGAGCCTCCCCTAATTTCCCAAGTCGGTCCTTATCAGCAGTCCGAACGTATAATCCTCTATGACCACATTTAATCATTGCTATTGCCGAACCCATTTTGATTAAATCATTACCCAGTGCGGAAATCTCTTTGACGGTCATATGGTCAAGCACGCTCTCTTTGGGGCCGAGTTTCGCCTTTTTCTCAAGGAACTTCTCCTTATAAAGGAAATAAAATATCTCCTCTGCACTCGGCACCATAATATCCGACAGCGGAACCCAGTCGTTAAGAATTGCCTTCCAGTCCACCTGGCCGGCGTAACTATTTACATCGGGAAGTGAAAGGTCGAGTGCTGTAGTAGTCCCCAATTCTTTGGTTTTTTTAAGGATTTTTGTCAACTCACGACCAGTGTTTTCATAAAGCTTTCTCATCCAGGGCGGATAACCAAAAAGCATCAGCTTCGAACGCTGTACAAGGTCGAAATCCATATCATCATATCCGAAAGTATCGTTCGCACCGCAATGATGCAGATAAAAACGGTCTATGCCGGGGATACAAATGGCAATGGTATATGATGTTGACTCACCATCGACCATATGAATACCCTTAAAATGGCCTTCATGCTCTTCATACCAGCTAAGTATCTCTTTGCCGAAATCGTCGTTGCCGATTTTACCGATTAGTTCGGTTTTTACACCGAGCCGGCGGATAGATACGCCGGCGTTTGTAACCGGACCTCCCCCTACGACAACACATTGGCCCATATTAATCATTTTGCCCGGCACAAGGACGTCGGTCATCTTGTCAACTTTTCCATCAATTGTAAAAGCAGGAATTAAGTCGAGACAGGTATGACCTGCGGCTACGATTTCGATATCT
>CAYSTP010000066.1:0-9384 GCA_964434085.1 uncultured Pirellulales bacterium | reverse complement strand
AAGGCCGGCTTTGGTTTGCATTGACGGTCGAACAACATAGGATAGTCGGTTCTTCCCCTTATGGGCATATAGCTGCGCCATGACTGGCCGTCGTGAACGGCCCAGAACGTTACCCGGCTGAAGTTGTCTCGGTATTTGCGAAAGAGTGAAAATAATTCAACGTATCGTTCCGCCAGTTTTTTTTGAACCGTCTCGGGCAGAGCATCGGGGTATGGACTGAGTTTCTTCTGCATTTTGGGGTCAAAGGAGGACAGGTCCATCAAATTATCATAATGGTCGGCAAAAGGAATTACGCATACGTCCAATTCCGTAATCATCAACTTGACGCCCAGTTTGGAAAGAGCCCGGATGGCGGTTTCAATTTCATCGAGAGGCGGATAGTCAAGGGCCCAGTGTCCCTGTATGCCGAGGCCGTCCACACGCACACCTTTTGACTGCAGCTCTTGAATCAGCCGAATAACGCCTTCATATTGAGGCCGTTTCCACATATTGTAGTCATTGTAATAGAGTTGGGCGTCCGGGTCGGCCTGGCGGGCGTATTCAAAGGCCTTGAGTATATGGTCTTGGCCGATAATCTCGAACCATTTGCTTTTTCTGAACCGGCCGTCAGGTGTAATGGCTTCGTTAACAACGTCCCAGCCGTGAATTCGGCCTTTGTAGCGACCCATTACGGTGAAGATGTGCTCTTTCATTCGTTCAAGCAACGCCTCGCGGCCCAGGAGTTTGCCCGACTCGTCCTGGAACACCCAGTCCGGCGTCTGAGCAAACCAGACGAGATTGTGGCCGACTATATGCATTTTGTTTTTCTCACCCAAAGCCACAAAACGGTCCACCGGTTCGAAATTATATCTGTCCGGTTCAGGATGAACTTCTTCCCATTTCAGAATATTTTCCGGCGTGATGCTGTTAAAGTGTTTTTCCACAAGGGCCATGGCGTCCGGTTCATCGCCGGAAATCTGATTTAGATTGAGGGCAACACCGATATAAAAGTCGTCCTTAAATACATCCTTCAGAGCGGACCGGTTGGCGTATTCGGTGCTTATTTCAGTAACTGGTTTGACTTGTGTATCTTCACTGTTCTTCAATTAATTTTCCTCACCATTTATCTTTTACTTACATCGTACTCAAACCAGTCAAAATCCGCCGGTGTTGTGCACTTTCTTCCGTTGCCGCTTGAATACATGCCAAAATACACACCGGTAAAACACATCCCACGGTCAAAACCGATATTCTCTACGGACAAATCCTTCGTCAGGGCCATACCTAAAACCTGACGAGCTCCCGTGGACGACCGGCAGGAAAATTCATAAGACAAAGGTAAGGCCTTTATAGATAATAGTACCGCTCCCGGCTGAACTTCAACGTATTTAACAGGGTCGATTATTTCATCTCTTACGACTTTTTTTAAAAAGACCCGGCGTTTGCCGTCCTTCAGTGTGATTCCGACTTCATAATGAAATCCGTCAAACGTGCGGGCAACAAGGCCGGCCTCTTCGTTTTCGCTATTGGGGTCGAACTCAAGCAGCGTCGAGGCGACACAGTTAAAATCGGTCTGGCGACGGCCGACAAAAGTCGGCGAGTCCTGGTCGTCAAAAGTCACGGCCGAGCCTTTGAGACGCAGGTAACCAGGCCGCTCGGTAAGGGAATAATCGCCCTGTTCAGGGTTCCGCAGAAAATTCCACTGTAACCCAAGGATGCCGCCGTCGAAATTATCTCTTGCAGGCTGCTGCGGCCAGATATGCTGAGGCAGTTTTGGCGCCGCAGGCATTGTGAGTTCCATCGCGCCATTGCCGTTGACTACCGGCCAGCCCTGGTCATTCCAGGCAACCGGAGCAAGGAAGGTCTCGCGGCCGATATGGTGGTAGCGTCCGCCCTGCGGCCTGATTGCCAGGCAGACCAGCCACCAGCCGTCCGGCGTCTTAACTAAATCAGCGTGACCAACCGCCTGAATTGGATTTTTCGGTCGGTAGCGATGAGTGAGAATTGGATTATCCGGATTGGATTCGAATGGGCCCCACGGCGAATCGCTGCGAGCGATGGTGACCATATGCTCGTAGCTGGTTCCACCCTCTGAAATCATCAAATAATATTCGCCGTTGACCTTATACAAATGCGGTCCTTCGGCCCAGATATCGCCTGTACCGCCCCATATTTTCTTGAGAGGGCCTTCGAGTTTGCCTGTTTCGAGATTGAGCGTCCTCTGGGCGATGTAGCCGTCGCCCTGACCTTCGTGCCGACAGTAATAAACCTTGCCGTCGTCATTAAAGAACAACGAAGGGTCCATTCCGCTCTGGTCGAGCCAAACCGGTTCGGACCACGGTCCGGCCGGGTCTTTGGCGGTGACGTAAAAATTCCCGCCACAGTCCACGCAGGTAGTTATCATATAAAAAGTACCTTCGTGGTAGCGAATCGTCGGCGCATAAATACCGCCCGAAGAGCGAACTTTATCGAGGTTCAACTGGCTTTTGCGCGTCAGGCAGTAGCCGATTTGCCGCCAATGCACAAGGTCTTTACTGTGAAAAATCGGAACGCCGGGAAAATATTCGAAGGAGCTGGTAACCAGATAGTAATCATCACCAACGCGACAAATACTGGGGTCCGGGTAAAAGCCGGGAATAATCGGATTACTAAACGTTTGCGTAGTTTGCCCCGTGCAGCCTGTAACTAATGCCAAAGACAGAGACAACAGCAACATATTTTTTTTTGCTAAACGTCCCATTTATTGTACCCTTCCCTAACTAAAAGCTGTGGTAGATATCTTTCCGATTTTCAACTAAGTTCAAAATATCTTTAAAAACAACTATTTGTCACACTTCATGACTTTGATTACAGCGTCAAACGCCGGTTTGGGCTTACAATCTCTGTCAAACAGCAGCGGATAATCAGTACGCCTTCTTATTGGCCAGTTGTTTCGCCAGGAATTGCCGTCCTGAACACCCCAGAAGGTTACACGGCTGATTCTGTCGGCGTGCTTGTGGAAAATCGCAAAGATTTCCGCGTAACGCTTTGCAAGGTTTTCCTGCATCTCATCAGGCAGCCCGTCAGGATAAGGATTCAGCTCTTTCTGTAATTCGGCACTTTTGGCAATATCGGCGCCGGTATATTTAAAAACATTAGGCAAAGCCGAAATATCCATCTCAGTAAACAGCACCTTTGCGCCCGTCTGGGAATAAACGAGAATCGCCGCCTCAAGCTCCTCGGGGAATGGATAGTCAAAGCCCCAGTGGGCCTGCATTCCGACCCCGTCGATGCGGATGCCTTTGGCCTGCAGGTCTCTTATGAGGCGGATAACGCCTGCGTACTTGCTCGGCTTCCACATATCGAAATCGTTGTAATATAATTCTGCATCCGGGTCTGCTTCGTGGGCATACTCGAAGGCCTTTTCGATATAATCCTCGCCGATGATTTCGAACCACTTGGTCTTTCGCATATTCCCGTCGGCGTCGAGAGCTTCATTTACGACGTCCCAGCCTTGGATTCGGCCTTTGTAACGGCCGACGACGGTAAAGATATGGTCTTTCATCCGCTTTAGCAGTGTCTCGCGGTCCGTATCGTTGCCGTCCGCGTTCTGGAAGACCCACATCGGCGTCTGGTGGTGCCAGACGAGCGTATGGCCGACAATGAACATCTTGTTCTTTTCGCCGAACTCGACAAACTTATCAGCCGCTTCAAAATTGTACCCGTTTGCGTCGGGGTAAAGTTTTTCCCATTTAAGGTCGTTTTCCGGAGTGATGCTGTTGAACTGGCAGGCAACAATGGCCGATTCTTCAGGCATCATTCCGAACACCTGGAATCTGTTAACCGCACAGCCTATCAAGAAATCTTTCTCGTAGGCGTCCTTGAGCGCAGGTTGAGTATCACAACCGGCTGCCCAAACGGACGCCGACAATACAACCAAACAGGCTGCGATGTTTATAGCTAATTTCTGTAACTTCACGCTTGTGCTCCTTCCGTAGCAGGTGAATCAAGTTCATATGTTTTGCGACGTTCGATAAGCTCTTCGGTCATTACAATCTCTGTTTTCTTGTCGATTTTATAAAGGAAAAGCATCGCAACCCCCATAAAGAACGGCAAAGCGGGGATTACGCTCATCATCCAACGAATCCCTTTTAGGGCAAAATCCGTTTGTTCCTGGTTGGCGACATATCCGTAATATGCCAGCAGCCATCCAGTCAGTGCCCCACCTAAACTAAGGCCCATTTTTAACCCGAAGGTTGTCGCCGAGAAAGTCATGCCCGTCGCACGTCGGCCGGTCTTCCATTCTCCGTAATCAGCAACGTCGGCCATCATTGCCCATAACATCGGGATTGTCGGGGCATAACAACCTGAAACCAAGACCTGTAAAGCGAACATAACAGCAATCGCGTCTCGCGGTATGAATAAATATGCGGATGCGAAAACGGCCGTAAGAAACAGGCACACCATAAAAGTATTGCGCTTCCCGAACCGTATGGAAAGCGGCTTGGCTAAAAGTATAGCAGCAAGCGTAACACCCATCCCAAGCATATTGAACTTGCCCAAAAGGTCTTCCCGTCCTACGTAATATTTGAAATAATAAGGCGTCATCGCACCACGAAGGGCAAGATAAACAAAAACAAAAACGGTCAAAAAGAATAAGGCTACCCACTGCCTATTGTGCATCAGGTCAGTAATGTCCCGTTTTAAGGACGTTTTTTGTCGCGGGTCGGGTTTGACCCGCTCCTTTGTTGTGAAAAAAGTAATAAAGAAGAATACTATGGCCAGTGTGCAGAAAATCGCCATTGTAAGCTGAAAACCTTTGGCGTCGTCGCCTTTGCCGAAGTACTTGACCATATCCATTGCAAAACTCTGTACCACAAGCGTCGCAAGCATTGCAAAGATGAAACGATATTGTGCCAGCCCTGTTCGCTCGATTGAGTCGCCGGTCAAAACCCCTGTCATCGCACAGTAAGGAACGTTATTTATGGTGTATATAACCATCATTAAGTTATAGGTTATAAAAGCATATATGATTTTGCCTGTGGTGCTGAGATTCGGCGCCGTAAACATAAGGACTCCGATTATTCCAAAGGGAATCGCTGTAATTACAACCCAGGGACGGAACTTGCCCCATCGCGTCTTGGTGCGGTCGGCAATGGCGCCCATCATCGGGTCGTTGATTGCGTCGAATATCCTCGTCGCTAAAAATATCCAGCCGGCTGCTATCCCTGATATTCCAAGCACGTCGGTGTAGAATATCATCAGAAACATCATAACCGTCTGGAAGATGAAATTGGCGGCACTATCACCAAGACTATAACCGACTTTTTCTACTATCGAGAGTTTTTGTGATCCGTTCTGCATTGATAGCTCCTTTAATAATTTTTTATACCGGCCTATTCGAATTCAGGTACTGCTCTGCCGCTGAACTTCCGAAAATATCCGATGCAGGTATCTCGCCAGATGCCAGCGTCTTTCTTCTGCGTTTGCAGTTTATCCGCCACGTGCGTAAATAGCTGTGGCTCAATATATTTTTCAACAGTTCGCCAATCGTTTATCATCTTATCCACATACTCTGTTCCCAAATAGTATCTATAGCAAAGCTCCTCCCACAACGTCCTGCCGGACTGCATTTTGTGGTCCCACCCGACATGGTGAAACCAGAGCAGGTATTTCTCTGGGCAGGTATCTACATCATCAAAGCCTTCACACACGACAGTGGAGTATTGAGATACCGCGTTACTACCCGTGCAGGAGCGGTCGAAACCAAGGCCGTTGGCGTCTGCATGATGATAATAAACCGAGTTCCAGTCGGCCCTTGGCGCCGAATCAAGCTGCGGCTGCGGCCCATAATGGAAGCCCTCCTGCATTATGTGATGCAGACCCAGAGGCGTCATATAATTTACGCAGGCCTCCCAGGAACCCATCATCATTGACTTTATTGTGTCAACGGCACCGGCGTCATTGGTTAACGTCGCCTTTATCCATTCGTCTGCGATTTGTTCAGCGGTAAGGCTATGGTCCCAGCTCAATCGGCCGAAGGCATACCAGTTGGCCTGGGCGAAGAGATGTCCGCACCAGTTTCGGTCGTCGCCGATATTACTGACGCCGGCAATGCCCGTCATATTATAATCACGTAATGAGCCGTCGATAATTGCCGCAAGCGTTGAGCCTGGGCCTTTGACGTAAGTATCAAACTCAAGATACTCTTTCCACATCGGGCCCAGATACACCAGATGTTTGGAGTGCCCAAGATACTCCTGCGTTATTTGCAGCTCAAGCATCAGCGGCGTTTTTGGCATCGCCCCGAAGATGGGCGCAACAGGTTCGCAAGGCTGAAAATCGATAGGGCCGTTTTTCGACTGAACAAACACATTTTGATGGAACTTTCCGTCAAGAGGAATGAACTCCTTATAGGCACGTTTCGCACGGTCGGGGTCGGTTTCGGGAACGTACACAAATGCACGCCACATAACGATACCGTTATACGGCTGCACCGCCTCAGCGAGCATGTTTGCTCCGTCTGCGTGGGTCCTGTTGTAATCCTGCGGGCCGGGCATACCTTCAGAATTTGCCTTGACCAGGAAACCGCCGAAGTCAGGAATCAGCTCGTAGATTTCCTTCGCTTTTCCCTTCCACCACTTTCTGACCTCCGGGTCCAGCGGGTCGGAGGTTTCGAGGTCTCCGATACCGCCTCTACGGCTGCCCTGAAGTTTAAATTGGGCTGATACCGGAGAAGAGAAATTCACAGACAAATATACGCGAATGCCGAAGGGCCTGAAGACTTCCGCAAGTTTTGCAACCTTTGCCAGATATTCCGGTTTAAGCATATCAGGGTTGGCATTGACATTGTTGAGTACGGCGCCGTTGATACCCACAGATGCATTGGCACGGGCATAATCGCGATAACGCCCGTCAATCTTTTCCGGCAGCTCATCCCACTTCCACAAGGATTTGCCGGCGTAGCCGCGTTCGACGGAACCATCGAGATTGTCCCAGTGATTGACAAGGCGGTGCTGAATACGCGGCCTTGATATAACATTCAGGTTGTCGAGCAATTGCCGCGTTTGGATGAGGCGTAAAAAGTTAAACGTACCATACAAAAGGCCGATGTCCGAGTTAGCGGCAATAACAATTGCCTCGTTGCCTTCTACCTGCGCGGACTTTATGATAAAGCCTTCTCGGCCAAGAGTATCTAAGGGCAGAGAGCCATTTAACTTCTTAACGACATCAGAGTTGCCGGGCGTGCCTACGACAAGGCAGCCGGCCTTGTCAATCGATTCGGCAAAAGGTATATCTTTAGCGAGCAGGCCGGTTAATCCATCCTTTAGTTCGCCCCGTATAATCCCGCATGTCTGCGACTGTCCCCGCACAATGACGGCCGAAACCACCCGCCGATACTCACCCAGCTTTTCTGCGTCATCAACCCTGCCGTATTTAAGCCACAGGCGGTAGCCGTCATCGGCGAATGTGGTGCTGCCATGAGAATGCAGCATTACACATAAAATAAACAGCACAATTTTCCACGAGGATTTACATCTCATAACCCAGGCTCACTTGCCGGCAGCGGCTCGACACTGCTCGCCGCTGGAAGATAGTAAAATTCTATGTTTACTGTCGAGGGGCAAATAATAAAGGGCCAAAAGGGAACGTGCAACTAATTTTTTCAGGTAATCGAGTCCGCCGTCCTCTCTCCGGCAGCAGGCGAATTGCTGACAAAAGCCCCACCGATTAAGATGATGTTTCCGAAAGAATCGATAAAAAGGCAGTAGAGTTCAGCCTCAAATAAACAGATGTGTCTTAATACGCCTAACTTCGTCCTTTTGGAAGATTACCTCTTTATTAAAAAACTTTTTCGACGAGTGATCACCACACTATTACAGGGATAGGCCAAAAGACTGATGAAACCGCCTAAGCAATCCGATTATTACTACGGGTTGAAAAAACCCGATGCCGTCCACATACCGGCCCTCTTCGGGGTCGCGTTCCAATCGTCCTTTATGAAAACTTCCTGTTTCCTCCTGCGTTCAGCATGGCCGTCATAGAACCCAATAACAGCACCCTCGCTGTGACGATAAAATGTTGGGCCCCAAACGTCCTCGGGAATTTTTTTCAGGTCTCCTCTATAATCCCTGTTGGGCGCCTGTCCTAATATATCCCATCCTCTCTCAAAATCGGCAGCAGGCCAGGAGACCCACCAGTCGATGGCGTCAACAAACGCAAGTTTATCCGCAGGCTGCTTCACGGACTCAACCGTATGCCCCGTATTTATCTGCGTTCCAAAGATGCCGTCCGGCCACTGTGGGTCGTCCCAATCCGAAAGATTGTATCCATAACTTGTCAAAACAGTGTCTAACGCATTTTCCCTTTTCGTGCTTATTATATCACTCGGACAAAGAAACTCATCGGGCCAATCAAGCAGGCTGTCAGCTTCACCACTCTTCTTCATTTCATCCAGCTGCAAATACTTCCTGAAGGTCATGTTGGAACACCAGTTTACATACTCGTGAACGCTCGGAGTTCCCCTGTCATAAGTGATAGGACAATACATACCAATCGAGCTGGCGTATGTGCTGTTCGCCGCACAGATACTCTTGAGGTTACTAGTACAGACTACCCGGCGGGCCAGCTCCCTGGCCTTACTCAGACTCGGCACAAGTATAGCCAGCAGTAACGCAATAATGGAAATTACCACCAGCAGCTCCATTAACGTAAATGCCTTTTGTCTTTTCATGGTCTTAAGTCCTGAAAAACGGGTTTGTGATAATATATCTTCCTTTATACTATTATAACTCTACCCGCAATAAAATGACTCAGACAGACGCCTCGACCTGCGAACCATCTTCACACTATCCGTAATTCAGTCCTTCCACCCTAACCGGGTTTCTTTATACCGTTAGAATTTAAAGTCAGGGTGAATGCCCCGCTTGTGCGGGGCATTCACGCCCAACATATACGCATACGCATTTAACCGTTTATGGGTTCATCGGCCAGTTGCGCACACACCCTGCGCCGCCTTGCGGGTCGTTACATAGTGCCCATTCCTCAGCAAATATGGCAAAATCGTAAAGGTCGATTATACAATCCTGTTTCCTGTCAGCAACAACCCATGGTCCTGATACTATTCCTCTTTCCACAACTTCCTCGCAACTCCGGGGTTGCCAGGCCGAGTAATGACACAAAATGCGGTTCGGGGCGAGGATGCCATCATAGATAGCAAACTCATCGACATATCCCACAAAATTATTGTAGGTATATCCTCTGTCATTTCGAGCACCAACCATCATGTGAGACAACTCAGGGCCGAGTTTTGCACCAGAACCGGTAATGGTACTAGTGTTCTCTAGCCCACCGTCTAAATATATGCTAGCAGTCAAACTGTTCGGTTCTTCGTCAAAAGTAACAACTAAGTGATGCCACTCTCCG
>CAYSTP010000065.1:0-11088 GCA_964434085.1 uncultured Pirellulales bacterium | reverse complement strand
CAACGATATGACGATAGGCAGACTCAATGACGACAAGTGGCATCTTACAATACCTACTTACGGCTCTGAAAATATACCGCAGCCGATGGCAAGTCCGTATAAAACGAAAATCAACGAATGGATTGCAAACACCGATGTTCGCTTCGAAGATGATATAATTGAAATTTATAATCCGTCGCCTTTGCCGGTTGATTTAGGCGGCCTGTATATAACCGATGACCCGTTTGCAAGACCCGGCAGGCATAAAATAAAACAATTGACATTTGCGCCTGCTGACGGCTTTGCTTTCTTCTATGCTGACGGTGACGAATTAAGCAGGTCGAATCATCTTAACTTCAGGCTTTCCGCCGACGATGGGCTTATCGCTCTGTTTGATGCCGAGCTAAATAAAATCGATGAGGTTATTTACTACTCGCAAACAGCAGATTATTCTCAGGGCAGATATCCCGATGGCGGCGCCATTTATAACTTCTTCGAGCTGCCTACCCCCGAAAGAAGCAACGTCCAGGACGCCGACTTCATCAACAACAATATCAATATCCTCAATAACCTTCGGATAACCGAGCTGATGTATAATCCCTCGGATATAAATGATATCGATGAATATATCGAACTGCAAAACATCGGCCCGACAACGCTGGATATTTCCGGTGTCAAATTTATCGACGGTATTACTTACATTTTCCCGAATGATACTTTTCTGCCAGCTTCGGGATACATCGTTCTTGCTGCGGACCCAACTGCATTCAAATCTCAGTATCCGCTCGTGCCTGACAATTTAATTTATGGTCCGTATGACGGTGCTCTCGATAACGGCGGCGAAAAAGTGGTTCTTACGCTTGCCGACCCGATGCTGGCCGCCGTCTTAAGATTCGAGTACGATGATGCCTGGTACCCTGATACTGACGGCCTTGGAATGTCACTATCGATTATTGACCCGGCCGCCAATCCAAAAGACTGGAACAAGGCAGAAACCTGGCAGGCGGCTGTCCCGACGCCCGCTGCGCCGAATCCATCGCAGTCCGAATGGACTATTCTTACTTACGATGATTTCGAAGCTGGCTGGGGAAATTATACCTCGGGAGGCGAAGATGCTCTGCTTTATACTTCGGGAACTTATGCTCACCAGGGTTTCAATGCCGCAAATATACAGCATTCCGGCACAACCGCGGCCTTTTCCTATCAAAATTCAGTTGATATGAATACGCCGGGCTATACCGAATTGAAAATCGATTTCTGGTTCTATGCCCTCGATATGGAGACAGGTGAATCCTTCAAAGTGGACTTCTACGACGGTTCGGCCTACCAGACCGTCGCAACCTATACTTCCGGCACGGATTTCGCAAACAATAATTTCTACCACGAAACAATTTATCTTGAAGAAGGAACCGGCCTGGGGCAATACAATTTCCCCCCGAATATGGCTCTCAAATTCGAATGCGTCGCTTCATCAAATACTGATGACATCTTTATCGACCAGGTCGAAGTTTCAGCGAAATAAAAACAGGTTGCTTCTCGACTGCCATCGCAAACTCTTATACTGAGAATCGCAAGCTCGGCGACCGAATCACTGCATAAAGAAAAATAAAAACTGTTCAAGCTGCAATAATTATGGCATAAGATACATAAAAATCATAGTCCCCGACATACTGGAAAGGGTTAAAAATGAAAAGAGTATCAATAGTATTCGTATCGGCTTTAATGCTCATCGCAAACTTGCTGACCTGCACTGAGCCGGTCTTTGCCCGGGCCGGGCAGGGCGACCAGTTTCTTGATGGAATAGGGGAGACCGCACTGATTGCACGCTATTTGTTAAACGGCAACGTGGAAGATTGGTCCAGAAACAACTACCATGCAACTCTGCACGGTACCGAGGCAACTTATACCGAAGATAGTATGTTTGGCTCCGTTCTGTCACTTCCGGGGGGCAGAAACGGCAACTACGTTCAGATTCCCGGACAGGCTCTGATTGGTGCAGATTCCGTCAGCATCACCGGCTGGGCGTATATCAACTATGCCTCACGCCGGGCGAGATTATTCGATTTCGGACGGAGCACCTCTGCCAATTTTTCCTGCGCTGTAACCGGAAGAAATGATTCTGAAGGGTATCGTGTGCGTATCACAAACGACGGCCGGTCAGCCGAGCAGGGTCCCCTGGCTCCGAACATCCCCACCGACCAGTGGGTTCATATCGCCGTCATACTGGATACCGCCAACAAAACTATGAGCAGTTACCGCGACGGCGTCAGGGTCGGTCTTGCAACAGACGTCACCTTATCTCTGGAGCAGATACTCGACCAGGAAAATGCCGCTGCCAACCTGCTGTATATCGGCAGGGGACAATTCAACGGCTCTGAAATAAACGCCAAAATTTATGACTTCCGCATTTACAACATTGCACTTACCAGCGAACAGGTGAAAACGATCCGCAACAATGCGTTGCCTGATGAGGTCAGGGTCAACAATGATCTGGAAGCTATCGACCTGGGCAACCTGACCTACGGCAAAGTCACTGACACTAAAACTTTCCAAGCCACTGTCCTCGCTATGCCGACAGAGGATCAAATCGTCGATTCCGACATAGCACAAATTCATCTGCCGGACCTCAATAATGTGACCAGGAATCTCGCATTGCCCACTGACAGTGCCTCCGGTAACAGTGTCATTTCGTGGTCTTCCAGCAATAAGGACGTAATCTCAGACTCCGGTGTAGTAACGCGACCGATGTTCAACGAGGGCTCAAAGAGTATTGTCCTGACCGTAACCGCTGCAAAGGGCGATACCAAGGCTACCAAAAAATTTACCGCATTGGTGCGACGCCTGCCCAATGCGCCCGTATTGATTGATGTGCCTGATATCACCGCAGAAACGCTTGTTGGCTATTTGCCGAATTTACCTTTCTATATCCCGGGCAGGTACCGTAACGATGTAAAGGGACCTCTTGTTCGAGTTAACTGGCCCGCACCCACCGATAACAGCCAGGTCAACAAACCCGGAACATATACGGTGACAGGCATCGTACCAGATACAACGTTTCAACCAAAAGCAACGGTAACCGTCAAGGTAGCTTCCCCAGACACTGATAAGGATACAAATCTGATCGCACAGCGCAACGTTGAACCTTTCCCGCTGGGCGATGTCGTTCTCAACAAGGACGAAAAAGGCCGTGACACCCAGTTTATAAAGAACCGTGACAAGTTTATATCTACTCTGGCAAACACTAATCCTGACAGCTTTCTATACAATTTCCGCGACGCGTTCGGCCAGAAGCAGCCCGAAGGCGTCAGGCCTTTGGGAGTTTGGGACAGCCGGACAACACGTTTGCGAGGTCATGCCAGTGGTCACTATCTCTCTGCAATAGCACAGGCCTATGCAGGCACAACGTACGATGAAAACCTGCGGGCAAATTTCAAACAGAAGATGGACTATTTGATTGATACACTTTATGAATTGTCCCGAAAATCCGGCACACCGGCAAAACAAAGCGGCGAATTCAATGCCGACCCGACCGCCGTTCCGCCCGGACCCGGAAAGGATGGTTACGACTCCGACCTCAGCGCCGAAGGCATCCGGACCGACTACTGGAACTGGGGAAAAGGCTTTATCAGCGCATACCCGCCGGACCAGTTCATAATGCTCGAAATGGGCGCAACTTACGGCGGCGGAAACAACCAGGTCTGGGCACCATACTACACCCTGCACAAAATTCTGGCAGGACTGCTCGACTGCTACGAGGTCGGTGGAAATGAAAAGGCCCTGGAAATCGCCAAGGGCATGGGCGTCTGGGTTCACCAGCGGCTGAAAGTTGTGCCGACGTCAACGCGCATCAGTATGTGGAATCGTTACATCGCCGGAGAATACGGGGGAATGAACGAAGTAATGGCCCGCTTGTATAGAATCACGGGTGATAACAGGTTCCTGGAATGTGCCCAACTGTTCGACAATATCAGCTTCTTCTTTGGCGATGCAGGGCACACGCACGGCCTTGCCAAAAACATTGACACCATACGCGGCAAGCACGCCAATCAGCACATCCCGCAGATTACCGGCTCTCTGGAGACCTATAAGGGCACAAAGGATATTCAGTACTATCAGGTCGCCGAGAACTTCTGGAATATGTGCAGACACTGCTATATGTACAATATCGGCGGCGTCGCCGGTGCCAAAAATCCGAACAATTCCGAGTGCTTCACCGCTCAGCCGAACACACTTTTTACCAACGGCTTTAACAGCGGCGGGCAAAATGAAACCTGCGCCACTTATAATATGCTCAAGCTCAGCCGTCAGCTCTTTATGTTCGACCAGGATGCAAAATATATGGATTATTACGAGCAGGCTCTTTACAATCATATCTTAGCCTCCGTCGCTGAAAACAATGCGGCCAATACCTATCATGTCCCGCTCAATCCCGGCGCTCAAAGACGTTTCAGTAACGCTGATATGACCGGTTTCACCTGCTGCAACGGCACCGCCCTCGAGAGCAACACAAAGCTCCAGGACTCCATTTACTTCAAGAGCACGGATAACAAAACTCTGTATGTCAATCTCTATGTGCCTTCCACCGTCACCTGGACCGAACGCAACGTGGCTGTTAAGCAGAGTACCAATTATCCCTATGGCGATACCACCAGCCTAACCATCAAAGGCGGCGGCGCATTTGACATCAAAGTGCGCGTCCCGTATTGGGCAATCAAAGGCTTCTTTGTAAAGATTAACGGCAAGTACCAGGAAGTTAAAGCCGAACCCGGCACATATCTTACTCTGAGCAGAACCTGGAAAGACGGCGATAACATTGAACTCAAAATGCCGTTCCACTTTTACCTGAAAAGAGTTATGGATAAGCCCAACATCGCAAGCATTTTCTATGGACCGGTTTTGTTAGCGGCGGAAGAATCCACAGCTCTGTCCACCTGGCGGCCGATAACCCTCGATGCCCGTAACATCGGCGATTCTATTACCGGCGATCCAAACACCCTGCATTTTAATATCAATGACATCTCCTTAAAACCTTTCTATGAAATCTACGACCGCTACTCCGTCTATATGGATATTACCCTGGATTAGGCCTTAACTGGGCCCGAGTCCAAATTGTCCAATAGCAACGAATTTACCGGTTCTGACAGTATAGAAATTAACCGTAAAAGGCCGATTAATTAGTATATCCGGTATGCAGTTTTTAAGCAAAAAATGGGGTTTTTACGAGGCTATTAGCAATCTTTTCATTTAATCCATAAATTATTACAAAGAAAGCCAATTTTTTGGCTAAAAACAGCGTTGATGCGCCTTTTACATAAGGAAACCTTCTAAATATAGGACTTGAATAAAGGCATAAAATAATGGAGCAACATTCAAAATCATTTGACGAAAAAAGCAGAAAACCTCACTTCATGAGTTTATTGACCGCGAACTACTATCTGCTCCATAGCTTCATCCTGGCTATGGTTCCGAACAAAACGGATGCTGAGGATATCCTGCAAAATACCTTTATGTACCTGTGGGAGCACTTCGGAGATTTCCAGCCTGGAACAAGTTTTATTTCCTGGGCGACAACAATCGCAAAATTCCAGGTTCTTACCTATCGGAAAACCAAGACACGGTCAAAAGTTCATCTCAGCGAGATGGCCTTGGATTTAGTTGCCGCAGAAAGTGTAAAACTCTCTGCACAAATGGATGAGCGATATGAAGCACTTGAAAAATGCCTGAAGAAAATGCCTGAAAAAGAGTTGGACTTTCTAAAAAAACGTTTTATGCAGGGCAGCTCCGTAAGAAAAATTGCTAAAGATATCGGAGCCTCTCTTAACGTTGTATATAAACGAATTGCACAGCTGAAAGGGATACTGCTCAACTGTATTCACCGAATGCTTGCAAGTAAAGGAGTGTATGATGCGTCAATCTAAAGACAAATTTCAGGAATTGAGAGAATTAATAGAAAAGTCACTGGACGGTTCAATCTCTCCGGAAGAAATGGCCAGACTGGATGATTGCATCGTCAATAACCCCGAGCAAAGACAATACTACTGCGAGTATCTAAATATGACCATCGGGTTAATAAGATTATGTGATTACGCCCCGTTGACCGGCGTGGAAGAATACGACAGATTATATTTAGAATCTCTCTGGAATGCATTAATCATAGAAGAAAAAACAGCACCGGAAGCGATTGTGGAAAAACCAGCAGGTATGACGGAAGAGAAACATCCTCAAAAAGAGGAGCAGAAAACGGGTACTCAAAAAGTGAATAACTTCTCATTGTATATAGCGGCCGCTTGTTTGGTGACACTATCGTTTATTCTAACCTTTGCATATTTTTGTCAAATATTAATTCCTCGGGAAATCGCGACACTCAGCAAATCGCTTCATGCCACATTTGCCGACAAAAAAATCGTAGAGTCCGGAGCGAGGCTAACTAACCGAAAAGAAATATTGTCTTTGGAATCGGGCTTGATAGAGATTGTATTCGATACGGGAGCAAAAGTACTGGTCGAAGCCCCTGCAACATTCCGATTGAAATCCGCCAAGCGGATGGCTCTGCATTCGGGGCAACTGTTTGCCTTTGTACCGGATTCTGCACAGGGATTTATAGTCGATACACCTAACTCACACATCACAGATATGGGAACTGAATTTGGGGTGCGAGTCGATCAGGATGGAACGAGCGATTTACACATGTTTAAAGGTAAAGCCGCTTTAGCCTCGAGCTCCGCAAGTAAAGCCGAGCCCAAGACAACTCTAACGGCGGGCCAGGCCAAACGCATTAATATAAGCGGCCAAATTAAGAATATACCAATCAAAGAACAATCCTTTGTGCGATATTTTTACTCGGATAGAGACTTTGTCTGGAGAGGCCAAAAACTCTGTCTTGTTGATATCGTTGGAAAAGGAAATGGCCTTGGCACCGGCAAAATTAATGTCTATGTGGACCCGATAGAGGGGTATCAAGAATCACCTTATTGTAACGGGAAAGGCAATGAGTACCACACGCTTGCAGAAAATCCGTTTATAGACGGCCTGTTCATTCCGGATGGAAATAAGAAACAGATAATCAGTTCACAGGCACACGAGTTTATGGCTTGTCCCAAAACTAATGGTGAATGCTACACAACTCTGGGAGCTAATCCGGACCAGGGCGTATGGAGAACAGAAAACAGAAACGGAATCATACATTTTAATGGACAAAAATACGGAGACCAAAGCCATCCGTGTCTCGCTATGCATGCCAACCTTGGCATTACATTTGATTTGGATGCCGTACGGGCAATGTGCCCCGACATTAAGATCGCCAATTTTGTATCCAAAATTGGAATAGCGGATTTCAGGGAACATACAGGCTGTAATGCGGATTTTTGGGTTCTAATCGATGGTCAGGTTCGTGCATCCTGGCGAAACGTCAAACAGAAGAACGTTTTGAGGAATATTTCCGTAGAACTTAGCCCGTCTGACCGTTTTTTGACACTCGTAACAACGGATGGAGGAGATATCGACCGTCTGGGATTCTATCAGCGAGCTTTCACGTGTGATTGGTGTGTGTTTGCAGAACCCGCTTTAATCTTGGAAACGAACGATGATATCAAAGAAAGCTCTTCTTCTCTTAATAATTACAAAACTATACATAAATTAACAGCCCGTTCGGGCATTGAATGATTTTCAATGAAAGGAAGGAGGTGAATGATTATAAAAAACTGTACTGCACAGTCACAAATGTAGTTAAGAGTATAGTTTTATATCTTGTTAGTTATTGTTTTTAACAAGCATGATAGTTTTAGTAAGCTTTTTAACGTTTGTTAAAAGCGACTAACGTTTTGGTGTGTTGCCAAAACTGTTGGATTTTAGAAAAGGTTGGCAAAGGTAATTGTTTTTAACAAGCGTGGTCTTAGTAAAAACTATTCTTGTACGTTGAAGACAATAGATGTTTTGGCCTGGGGCCAAAACTAAAATGTCGTTTGTTAAGGAGGATGTTATTTAGGTCTTAAATATTTGAAAGAGAGGAGTGAAAGATGAGAAAGTTTATTTTGTATTATGTTGTTTTAGTGTTAGTCTTAGTTCTAATGTCCGGAACAGCTCAAGCGGTGCTTGTGATTACCAATGGTGATTTTAATGACAACGCCCCGACGTCGAATGTGACCAATGTGGAAAAATGGTTTGATCCGCAGGCTGCGACTCCTGGTAATTGGTGGGAAGCAACCTGGTATGGCCCAACCGTTTCTCCGAACGGTACATCGGTTATGGGACTTAGCTGGATGTGGGCGACAAGCAATTGGGCGTATCAAAACATAGGCGTTAACGATGGAGGTCTTACCGATCTAACCATTCAGTTTGATGTGGGCTCATTTACAGACGCTGGAGGGGCTCGTGATATGGGTATCACCGTTGAGATTTACCAGCTATTTACGCCTGGCGACAATGCAGATATTGCAGGAGGTCTCCAGCTCATCGACAGTGTGAGTCAGACAAGCGGCGCTTTGCTTCCAGGTGAGGAAGTTACGCTGACGGCTACCTTCGATTTGACAAGCGCTAATGCTACCGATGACCTGTATCTGCGTTTCTCAAACTACGCAACAGCTACCGGAGATCCCTGGGCATCGATTGATAATGTCAAGATTATTCCCGAACCGGCGACTATGGTTCTGCTTGGTCTGGGTTCATTGGCATTGCTAAGACGTAAAAGATCCTGAAGAAGGAAAAGAAAGAAACTGTTTGCTTTTTAACTGAGTAAACAGTCGACGTGTTGAATCTTAGCTTCCCCTGGCCGGGCGCCCGGCCAGGGGGGGTTTAGGAAGGATTCATAAAAAACATATTTTTAAACAATGCAGTGTACGACATAAGAATAATGACATTAGTAGCAATTGATAAACCTTTTACACGGGAATTAAAGTTAGGTTTTAAAAAGTTAATATTAAAACCAATATTAATAATTCTTAGCTATTGTAAACAATAAGACGTCTTGGTACATGGCCAGGGCAAAATCCTTTTATTTTTAGGAGGAAACTATAATGTATAGAAAATTGTGTTTTTTAATTTTTCTTGTTCTGCTGCTGTGTCTTTCGACAAGTGTTCAGGCGGTAGATATCACATTCCACTTAACAGGTGATGCACCAACACCGGGATATTACGACGTAAACAGCCTTGTTGGTGCAGTCAGGGATGGTAATAACGTGGGAACAACCTCGGCAGATGGTTCTATTAACGATCCTACGACTTATGCGGCATTCGACCGTGGTCACCAGGGACAGTTCTTTGTCGTGCCTGTCGGTGAGCCTGTATATCAGATTACTGGTTTTTGGTACAGGCATTGCGGATATACTGAGAACACTAATCAAACATGGTGGGTCTTAGGTAGTGGTACTCTAACAGCCCGCGTGACGAATCCAGCTCGTTCGGGCACCGCCGGTTTCGTGATGAACAGCGAAACATATACATTAGGTGGAGAGCCGAATAATCCAGGCGCAGGCCCGAGTGCCAATGGGACAGGCACATGGGTTCACGCTGTCTTTGATACTGCGGTTGCTGTTGGTCCTGACATGACATACGGCATTGATATGGGCGCTGCCAGTGGCGCTTTCTATGAGGTACTTGGTATTAAAGATACCGCCGGGAACGGCAATCCCTATCCGGACGGTACTGCTTATGTCAGCGGTGCAAGCGGAGTTGGCGGTGATACATATACTAACGCTCCCGGTGACCGTGTCTTTATTGTTGAACTTCTTGCCCAGGCACCCCTGAAGGCATCAGTTCCATATCCAATTAACTATGCGGACGATGCGTCTCAGAGTGTGACTCTTACCTGGGTGCCGGGATTGTATGCAGCCGAACACCATGTTTACTTCGGCGACAACGAAGCAGACGTACAAGCAGGCACCGGCGGTACAGACAAAGATGTCGTAACCGAGGCAAGCTATCCTCCTGGTGCTCTTTCACCCGGCGAAACCTATTATTGGCGGATTGACGAGGTCAACGATGCCAGTACCTGGACGGGCGACGTCTGGAGGTTTACGGTTACACCGACAAAGGCCTGGGCACCTTCACCTTATGATGACGAGGTTTGTGTTTTCTACGACCCCTGCGCGGTCCTTAGCTGGAGTCCCGGCAGCGAAGCAAATATTAGCAAACTGTACTTCGGTACCACTCCGGGTACTCTCTCGCATGAGACAGATATAACACATACCGGATTGGAACGTTACAGCTATAATAAGTCAGGACTTAGCAACGATCAGGATTACTACTGGCGAGTTGACGAGTTCAACAACGTTACCTCTACTACCTGGGAAGGCGATGAGTGGCACTTTACAACGATACCTATTATAGAATCTCCCGACCCGCACCTTGTCGGCTGGTGGAAGTTCGATGAAGGCCCGGGCAAGGTGATTGACTGGTCAGGCCTTGACCAGCACGGCACTGTTTTCGGCACATCATCAATAACAGGATATGACGGCGGGGCAATAGAGTTGGATGGCCTTGACGATTATGTAAGTCTGCCTATCGATTCGACTTTATCTACACTGAACAGCGTAACTATCGCTACGTGGGTGAATTACTACGGCGATTCAAACTGGCAGCGAATCTTCGATTTCGGTACCGACCCTGGTACAAACCCCCCGACTGAGTATATGTACCTGACGCCTTCCAATGCTGGTGGTATGCCGGAATTTAACATTACTACGACGGCGAATGGTACATATACAGTAATAGGTACATATACATTTCCAACCGGCTGGCACCATGTGGCTATAGTCATTGATACGGATTACAGTGAAATGAGCCTATATATTGATGGTGCACTTGTGGCTAGCGACGCTGCGGCTTCAGTTCCGAGCGATATCATCGATGCCAATGATAACAAACTCGGTGAATCAAAGTTCTGGGATCCTCCCGAACCGCACTTTTCAGGCTCTCTGGATGATTTCCGCATCTACGACTATGCTATGACAGAGGAGGATATAAAACAGATAATGGCTGCTAAAACAGCGACGCACCCGGAGCCGGCTGATTATGCGACACATGTGGACCGTTATCCTGTTCTTTCCTGGCAGCCGGGACAAAACGCTGCCGAGTCGGATGGGCACGAGCTTTACTATGGCACCGACTTCAACG
>CAYSTP010000064.1:0-11574 GCA_964434085.1 uncultured Pirellulales bacterium | reverse complement strand
CTTACGGAAAATTTTCTTAAAAAATTTCTGAAAAAAGCGCAAAAACGCGCAAGTTCGTCCAAAGGTGGAGGGACAATATAGATGCTCAATACTCGATGCTGGATACTTGATGCAAGAAGACCCGTCTTCGTCCCGATGGAAGACGTCGGGACTACGCCGAGGCAAGCAGAAGGCCCGGCTTCATCCCGATAAAAACCATCGGGACTACGCCGAGGCAAGCAGAGGTCAGATTGAATAGCGAATTACGAATGCAGAAAGGATAGACGAATGGTTGCTTACAATTTGAAACTGAGTATCAAGGTTCCCGATAAGGTGGACGCCATAGCGACAGCAATATTACTTTTCGCGCGGCGGGTACGGTACGGTTATACGTTTCGGCGGATACGGCTGTCTAACGGGATGTTTGTAAAGGTTGACCCGGGGGATTTTGCGGCGGTGAGCGGGAGGAGGTGGTACGCGAAACGCGGGCCTTGCGCATGGTACGCGGTGAGCTGTGTTCGGAGGGGCAAGCGGAGGAGTTATCTGCTGATGCACAGGTTTATTATGAAGCCGGGCAGGGGTATGGTGATTGACCATATTAACCATAACGGCCTTGATAACCGCAGGGCGAATTTGCGGATAGTGACGCAGCAGCAGAATTCGTGGAACAGCAGGCGCGGTCTGCGGCAGGGCAAGAGCAGGTATAAAGGTGTGTCGTGGGACAAGGATAATCGCAAGTGGGTAGCGACGATACGGGTTGAGGGCAAGTGCAGGCGGATTGGTTTTTTCGAGGACGAGATTTCGGCGGCGAGGGCGTACGACGCGGCGGCAAAGAAACACCGGGGGGAATACGCTTTAATCAACTTTGGACGACAGTAATTGGAATTGACACAGGCGGCGACGGCGGTATATTGTAAAGCCTGATATTTGAGCGTTTTGAAACTTCGCTCAGGTATAATATTCTGTCTTTATTCTTACAGGGAGAATTTTAATGGACCCTGCGATATTCAAGGCATACGATATTCGAGGTCTTTACCCCGACCAGATTGATGAGACCGATGCATGGAAAATCGGCTATGCCGCAGCACGTTTTCTGCGGTCTCATCTGACCGGCTATGAGCGTGGACAGGCAAATTACCAGTCGATATGCGTCGGCAGGGACATGCGAACGCACAGCCAGAGTCTGTCCAGCGCTCTTATCGAGGGTATGAACGCCAGCGGCGCAAATGTCATCGATATCGGGATGATAGATACGCCGCAGATGTATTTTGCCGTCAATCATCTTGGCACGTGCGGCGGTGTTCAGGTGACCGCATCACACAATCCCGCCAAGTACAATGGCTTCAAAATCTCCGGCCTACAGGCCAAGCCGGTCGGCGTCGATACCGGCCTGCGAGATATTGAGCATATTGCCCTGGCACTGGTGCACACACGCGGCAGGGCCGACGGCACCGTCGAAAAACACGACCTGACTGAGGCATACAAAGACCATGTTCTTAAATTCCTTACCCCGAAGCTGAGGCCGCTCAAGATTGCCGTCGATGCCTCCAACGGTATGGCTGGTAAGATTGTGCCTGCCGTTTTTGGCGGCCTGCCGATTGAGATTGTTTCACTGAATTTCGAGCACAAGGGTAAATTCAAGCACGAGCCCAACCCGCTGGTCGAAGCGAACCTGGCCCAGGTCAAATCATCCGTCAAAAGGCATAAATGTCACTTGGGTATCTGTTTCGACGGCGACGCAGACCGGCTGATGATGGTCGATGAAAAGGGGGCCAACATCGGTTGTGACCTGATGACCGCGCTTATGGCGGGATATTTTCTGCAGCAGTATCCGAGGTCAACGATAGTTTATGACCTGCGGAGCAGCTGGGTCGTCACCGAGGAGATACTTAAGTACGGCGGAACGCCGCGAAGAGAACGCGTCGGTCATGCATTTATGAAAAAGGCGATGCGCGACTCACATGCGGTATTCGGGGGCGAGCTGTCGGGGCATTTCTATTATCGCGATAATTACTGCGCCGATTCAGGCATGATAACTCTGACCCACGTACTGAATATCGTAAGCGGCGCGGATGTGCCGGTCAGTGAACTCGTCAAACCTCTGCGGAGGTATCACAGCAGCGGAGAGATTAACTTCGAGGTGGCTGACAAGCAGGCTATGATGAATGAGCTTTCAAAAAAGTACCGCGACGCATCGATAGATACACTCGACGGCGTGACGATAATGTACAAGGACTGGTGGTTCAACTGCCGGCCGAGCAATACCGAGCCTTTGCTACGCCTTAACGTCGAGGCAAAAACGAAAGGGCTGCTCGACGAAAAACTATCAGAATTAGAAAGCCACCTGGGCAAGCCTGTCGCGCAGTGAAAAGAGCTGCCCTTAAAAGGGGTAAAGCGGTTGGCATCCATTTTTCGGCGAATAGTAAGATTTAGCCTAATTGTCACATTTTGCCTAAACCGGTCTAACCTGGAAAGCTTGTTTTACTTGGTTTTGTCAAATGGCGCAAGTGTGAAAAACAGGGGAAGTCCCATATAAGAATTTGGGCCTTTTAGCCTGAAATTTCATTTTTTTCTAAGGGCAAGGCCGATTTTTGTTATAAGGCTTTTGAGAATAAAGTGGCTCTGGGTAATGACCCAATCTGGCCATAATAGCTGGTGCCTGCAGCGTCCATCAGGAGATTGGCATACAGGGCAGAGCGTAGGCAGGACGGGGCCGGTTAAGGCTATACAGGAAAAAGGAAAGAGCCACCAGAATAACGGCAGGGCCTGCTCGGGGCTCTGCCGCTTTTTTAGGCCCTCAAGCGGCTATGACCTTCGTCCGGCCTGCAAAATCAGGCCGACCATCTTTTTGCCTACATGTTTGCAATGGTTTGGCCAGCCGATATAATATGACAGTGCTGTAAGTACAGGTTTGACTGGAAAATTAGGGATGAAAAAAATGTACAAACGCAATACTACCGCAATAACGAATCTCTTGCTCTGTGTGCTGCTTTTGGCGTCTTTAGCTTCTGCGACCGAGACCTGGACCCTGGATGAGGGTAAGGATTGGCAGGCGGTCTCGGAGAGCCCCCAGGCAAGGTATCTGCTTGCCGTCAGTGAGCTGAAGGAGCTCATCAATCAGGGCAAGGTAAAGGAGCTTAGCACTGCAATCGCCAAACTTAAACGGGATTTCCCCGAGATGGCGGGGCCGGACCTCGAATCATTCCTCGAGGGTGAAAAGCATTTTGCCGGCGGCAGATTCACAAAGGCCGTTCGCGCCTATGACGCCTTCCTCGTCAGATACCCCGAAAGCCCGCTGTATGAGGCCGCGCTCGACAGGGAGCTGGCGATAGCACAGGCTTATCTGTCCGGCCATAAGAAGACCGTCCTCAAGGTCGTCAGGCTGAGAGGTTATTCCGAGGGCGTCAGGATTGCCGACAAGGTCATTGACCGTGCGGGCGATTCGCCCATAGCAGTCAGGGCCTCACTTGCCGTCGCCGAGAGCTATGAGAAGCGCGCAAAGTATCAGGAGGCTTACGAGAGGTGGTCGCTGATTTCCTCGCGGTGGCCCACCGGCGAAATCGGCAAGGAAGCCCTGCTGGCCATGGCCCGGTGCAAACACGCCGCATACCGCGGACCGAGATACGATGCTTCCGACCTGGTGAGCGCCAAGAGCTATTACGAAAACTTCCTGGCGCGATACCCCGATGAGGCAAAAAAGTATGAAATCAAAAAGCGCCTCGAGCAGATAAACGAGCAGCTCTCCTACAAGGAATACTCCATAGCCGAATATTATAATCGGACCGGCAGTGACGAGTCCGCCGATATCTACTGTAAGGTGATTTTGGACCAGTGGCCACAGAGCACCGGTGCAAAAAGGGCCAAAGACATAGTGGAAGAGAAGAAACTCGAAAAGGAAGAGCAGGAGAAGAAATGAATTATTCAATACCGCGTAAATCAAAGAGCATTTGCCTTGCTGTGTCCCTTGTTATTCTGGGCGTCGGTCTGACCGGCTGCGAAGACGGCGGGGGGTACTCCACCGAGCCGCTTTTCGGCGACGAAATTTCCACTGTTTACGTCAAGATGTTCGATAACAAGGGCTTCGAGAGGGGCGTAGAATACGAGCTGACCGATGCATTGGCCAAGCGAATCGAGGCTGAGACGCCCTATAAGGTGGTCTCAAGTATTGACCGCGCCGACAGCGTAATCAGCGGCTATATCGGCCGGGCCGGCAGGGGCGTGCTGAGTGCGGAACGCGAGACGGGACGGCCTCTGGAGAAGGAAATCGTCCTGACAGCCACGGTTGACTGGAAAAACCTCAAGACGGGACAATTCCTGCTCGAAGGCAAACAGGTCGCCGCTTCAGCAACGTGGTCGGAATGGCAGAACCAGGGTATAGCCTATGGCTCGGCCCTTGCGGCAAACAAACTCGCGGAACGAATCGTAGAGTTGATGGAAACGCCCTGGTAATATGCAGGATTTGCGGTATTTCAGTTGCAGTTATCGGCCGACGTCATACCGGGTTTTGATTTAATTTGGTATTATGAATAACAGCCAGAAAAGACCACATCCGAATCAGCGGCAGGGCCGGGGCCCGCAGGGGCCGAAACAACCGCCGCCGAGGTATAAACGAAGCCCTCTTAGTATCCTGCTTATTGCCCTGGTGGTCTTTGCCGCAATTATGCTGCTCAGCAGGGCCACCTCACGAAATGAGATAAGCTGGAGCGAATTGGAGACGTATCTGCGCAACGACCAGGTCAAGAGCGTGAAAATCGGCGAGACGCGCATCGAAGGCAAGCTCCGCGCAGATTTGTCCGACTCCGAGCAGGCGTCTAAATCCTTTACCGTCAAATTCAACTCCGACGTTTTTGCCGATAGACTGAATAAGCTCACCGAGGGCAAGGATATTGAAATCAGGGCCGAGACCCAGGACATCTGGCTGCTAATACTTGCCCAGTGGGTTCTTCCCCTTGTTATCTTTGGCGCCCTGATATACTTCATGTTTATCAGAAACATTCGCAGCGGCGCAGGCGGAATGCTCATGTCGTTCGGCAGAAGCCGGCACCGTATTCAGGGCAAGGACAAGGTAAAGGTCACCTTCGAGGACGTCGCCGGCGTCGAAGAGGCCAAGGAAGAAGTGGCAGAAATAATTGAATTTCTCAAGAACCCCAAAAAATTCCAGAGACTCGGCGGACGTATTCCGCGAGGCGTTCTTCTTGTCGGGCCGCCCGGATGCGGGAAGACCCTTCTTGCCAAGGCCATTGCCGGCGAAGCGGACGTGCCGTTCCTGAATATTTCCGGCAGCGACTTCGTCGAGATGTTTGTCGGCGTCGGCGCTTCGCGTGTCCGCGACCTTTTCAAGCAGGCTAAAGACAGTTCGCCGTGCATAATTTTCCTCGATGAAATCGACGCCATCGGCCGTAAGCGCGGCGCAGGCTACGTCGGCGGAGGACATGACGAGCGGGAACAGACCTTAAACGCAATCCTTGTCGAAATGGACGGATTCGACACCAACGACCAGGTCATTGTTATCGCGGCCACCAACCGAAGGGACATACTCGACAGCGCACTTACCCGGCCGGGGCGTTTCGACAGGCAGGTTGTTGTACCCCTGCCGGACCTCAAGGGCAGAGCGCAGATACTTAAAGTCCACGCGCGAAAGGTCAAGCTCGGCCCCGACACCAATCTCGAAAGGCTCGCGCGGGGGACTCCTATGTTCAGCGGGGCAGACCTGGCCGCTATCATCAATGAGTCCGCTCTTCTTGCAACTATGGCTGAGAAGGAATATGTCGAAATGGCCGACCTCGAAGAGGCAAGGGACAAGGTCAGATGGGGTCGCGCCAAGAAGTCCCGGGTCATTGACGAAAGTGAAAAACGAATCACGGCCTTCCATGAAGCGGGACATACCTTCATACAGGCAACCCTGAAAGATGCCGACCCGCTGCATAAGGTAAGCATTATCCCGCGAGGGCCGATGGGAGGCGCAACATTTGCACTGCCCGAGAGGGACCGGACTCTCTATACAAAGCGGTATTGTATGGCCCAGTTGCAGGTCTGTTTCGGAGGCAGAATAGCTGAAGAGCTTTTCTGCGAGGATATATCCAGCGGCGCTCAGTCCGACATTCATATGGCAACTGCACTGACCCGCCAGATGATTACGACCTGGGGCATGAGCGAAAAACTTGGCCCCGTCGCCTACGAGCACCAGAACGGATTTGACCAGGTTTACTTCCCCCTGCCTATGGAAAAGGAGTATTCCGAAAAGACCGCCGAAGAAATCGACTCCGAAGTGAAACGCCTTATGGGCCAGGCCTATACGATGGCAAAAGACCTCATCCAGACCAGTCGTGACAGGGTCGAAGCAATTGCAGATGCGCTGCTGAAATATGAAACCCTCGATGCCGAGGATGTGAAAGTCATACTCAGCGGCGGACAGCTCGACAAGCCCACTGTCTCCGACCTGCTCGCCGCCGAACAAGCCAAGGCCGCCGGCGCCGAATCCGCCAAGTCCGAGGAGAAGAAAGGCGAGTCCGCACAGTAAGAATATATCCGTTATCAACTGTCCCCAGGTGGCCTATGTCCATTAGAACCGTAACAGCAATATCTGTTTTTTGCATTTTGTTGTTCGTGCCTTCGGCAAATGCCGACGCAGCCGAATCAGCATCCTCAGGCTTATGGGTTGAAATCGCCCGCTACAAAGAAGAGTTCTCCCGTGCGCGTCTCGAGCCCGCCGAGTTCCAGGGCCGCAAAGGCATCGCCGTCATTTTCGACGGGACGGGTGATTTGCACTATTACGCCCGCGCAGAGACCACGCCTGCACCAGGCTACGAGTTGAGATTTAAGCCTCAGTCATCTTCACTGAGTTTTGACAAACCGGTTTTTCCGAAATGGGAAATCTTCAAAGACCCAACCGGTATCGACGTCGAAGTTTATGCCGGTAACTTTACCGTCTTTATTCCGTTTTTAGAGCCGAATGTCTCCGTAATAACTAAACCTGTCGATATAGCTGTACAAATCACGGGATTGGCCTGCACCAGCAAGCTGTGTCTGCCGCCGTTTGAAAAGACCTTACAGTTACAGTTTGACTACAACAGGGATGACGCTTTCAAACCTGTCGTTTTTGAAAGAGTCGAACCAAAAGCACCCGCATTAACACAGCTTGATTACCCGATGTGGTATGCACTCGGACTTGCTCTACTGGCGGGGCTGTCACTGAACATCATGCCCTGCGTTTGGCCGGTCCTGCCGCTTGTCGTACTGCGAATCGTCGAGCAGGCCCAGAAAAATAAAGGTAAGAAAATCGCTATGGGCCTGGCCTTTTGTCTCGGTATTATTTTATTCTTTGCCTGCCTCGCCGCAGCCAACATAGTTTTGCATCTGGCCTTTAGCACTACTTTGCAGTGGGGCGACCAGTTCCGCAATCCCGTCTTTGTTATTATTATGGCTCTTGTGCTGGTTGTCCTGGCCCTGTTTATGTTTGATGTCTTTGTGGTTGTTGTTCCTGCCTCAGTATCCGGCAGAGCTTCTTCCGGCAAGGGTTATCCCGGGACTATCGGTATGGGTTTTCTCGCGGCGATTTTAAGTACGCCTTGCAGCTTCGGCATCCTTGCCGCTGCGTTCGCCTGGGCACAGGGCCAGCCGCTTTTGCCTGCTACAATAGCTATTCTTTGCATCGGCCTTGGTATGGGTATTCCGTATGTAATCTTAACCGCCATTCCGGGTCTGCTTGAAAGACTGCCCAAGCCCGGCAAATGGATGGACCACTTTAAGAAATTCGTTGGTTTTGTTCTAATCGCAGTGGCCGTATGGATGATTACCGTAGTCCCCCAGCTCCAACGAAACGGCGTACTTTACTTTGCCGTTGTCGTGGGCTTTTGCCTGTGGATGTGGGGCGGCTGGGTCGGTTTCGGCTCCAAGCTGCGTAATAAAATCATCGTTCGGCTGCTTGCAGTTGCGCTGGCCGTTGTGTCCGGCTTCTGGCTGCTCTCGCCGCCCGCGAAACTAATCGACTGGCAGGGCTATGATGCCGAACGAATTGGGCTTGCAGCGGAGCAAGACAGGCCTGTCCTTATAGAGTTTACCGCCGACTGGTGCCTGAGCTGCAAGGCGGTCGAGCAGCTTGTCTATTCGAGAAAAGATGTTGCCGAACTGATTAAGGACAAAAAAGTTCTCGCCTTCAAGGGCGACACCACAGCCGCAGATTATCCGGCTACCCGTGCTCTGGCAAATACATACGGCGAGCCCGGCGTTCCGGTCAGCATACTGCTGCTGCCGGGGGGCAAAGATATACGGTGGCACGGCAAGGCTTTTGCCGACGAGCTGATTGAGCAACTGAGAAAGCTTCCCTCGAAGAGTAACTGATGGCAAAAAAGAAAGCTCCAAAGTACGACAAAGAAGAAGCTGCGCAGCGTGTCAAGAAAATCCTGCCCATATTGGAAAAGAGATTTCCGAACGCGCGAACGGAGCTGGATTACAGAACTCCTTTGCAGTTGCTCATTTCAACGATTCTGTCTGCCCAATGTACGGACGTTCGTGTTAATATTGTTACCAAAGACCTGTTCAAAAAGTATAAATCCGCAAAAGATTTTGCCGACGCTGATTTAGCCCGGCTGGAAGAAGATATAAAGCCGACCGGTTTCTACCGCAACAAGGCCAAAAATATCAAGGCCTCCTGCCGTGTTATTGCTGACAAATTCGGCGGTAATGTGCCTGACAATATCGAGCAGCTCACTACACTGCCCGGCGTGGGCCGGAAGACCGCGAACGTTATTCTAAGCAATGCCTTCGGTATTCCTGCAATCTCGTGTGATACACATGTGATTCGTCTTTCCCGGCGTCTTGCTCTTTCGCCGAACAGCGACCCGGTTAAGCTGGAATTCGATTTGGCCGAAATAACCCCTAAAAAGGAATGGTCGGACCTCAGCCATACATTGATTTTGCTGGGCCGAAATATCTGTAAGGCACGGAAACCTGATTGTGACAATTGCCCGATAAATCTGTATTGTCCTGCGGCCGGCAAACCCGAGTTGTGGTAGGACGCTGAAAAAGGAGATAAAACTATTATGATGAAATATCCCGGCGACAAGCCCGTAAAAGATTTGTGGCGAATCTTCAAGATCATGGCTGAGTTCGTTGAGGGTTTTGAAGAGCTCGGCGCAATCGGCCCGGCCGTTTCTATGTTCGGCTCCTCTCGGGCCAAACCTACCGACCCATACTACGAGCTCGCCGAAGAGACCGCCTACGAAATCGGCAAAGCGGGCTTCGGTGTCATTACAGGCGGCGGCGGCGGAATAATGGAGGCCGCAAACAAGGGCGCCAGGCGCGCCGGAGCAAAGAGCATCGGCCTCAATATCGAGCTGCCTATGGAGCAGGTTCCCAACGAATATCAGAACATGTCACTGAACTTCAGATACTTTTTCACCCGGAAGGTTATGTTCCTCAAGTACGCCCACGGTTTCATCGTACTTCCCGGCGGCTACGGCACGATGGACGAGCTTTTCGAGTCGCTTGTTCTGATACAAACACTAAGACAGGCCTCTTTTCCCGTCCTGCTGATGGGGACCGATTACTGGCGGGGCCTTATCAACTGGATTAAAGAAACCATGCTCGCAGGACACGCCTACATCTCCTGTAAGGATATCGACGATTTCGTTACGGTTGACGACCCGAAAGAGGCCGCACAAATCATCGTCGATTTCCGGGAAGCCAAAGGCAAAGCCGGCTTCGAGATGCCCACACTCAGAAGAGACACCTAATAAGCCTGTCGGACTTATTCCTGCTCGCTGTACTCCGCGCACTCAATCATTTGCTTGGCTTCGTTATAATGTTTGAGCAGATATTCCTTCTGCGGCCCGCCAAGATGCTCCCACGGCAACAACTGCTCTGCCATGTACGTCCGCATTGCCATCTGCTCAACGTCAAAGCCGCACTGGGCAAAAGCCAACCGCCAAACACGAAAGTCAAGACATTCATCCCACAAATCGAACTTTGCGCCGTTTCGCCAGGCCGTCTCAATGACCCTGCTTAATCGCCTGTCACCTCTGCCTGTGGCCGATTCTAATATACTCCGCTCGATGTTGTGAAACTTGAACTGCAGATACCTTGCTCTCAAACGTTTTTTTTCATCGAGCATCATCCGCTTTGCATTTTCGAAGTATTCTCGCGACCTCTGTCCGACCCATCCGAAAGGCGTATGCGGTTTCGGTACAAACCAGCTCACCGCAACATTTATACTGGCAACTTTGTTGTCGATTTTTCTGCGAAGTACCGCCAGCTCATTCGATAATTCCACAATACGCACAATGTCTTTGTCTGTCTCACCCGGCAGAGCGACCATAAAATAAAGTTTCAACTTCTGCCAGCCGCCCTTGTACGCCGCCTCTACCGCACTGAACAAATCGTCGTTCTTAATCGGCTTATTGATTATCTTTCGAAGCCTCTCAGTTGCGGCCTCCACTGCAATTGTCAGACCGCTTTTCCTGACCGACTTAACTAACTGCGGCACTATTTTTAGCTGCGAATCCACCCGCAGAGACGGAACCGATATTCCCACGTGCTTGTCCCTGAAGTATTCGTTCAGCCTGATGATAAGTTCATCGAGCTGCGGATAATCGGCTGTCGAAAGACTGAGCAGACTCACCGTGTCGAATCCTGTCGCCTGGTATGCCTTCTTTGCCGTCTCGATGATTTTTTCTACGCTGCGAAAGCGAACCGGCCTTCTACAGAAACTGGCCTGGCAGAACCGGCACCTGCCCGGACAGCCGCGCATTATCTCAACAGTTACCCTCTCATGCACCGCCTGCGTAAAAGGAACTATCGGGCAGGCCGGCACGGTGGCATTTTCAAAATTCTCCACCACCGCCGTGCTGCGATGAACCTGCAAATCACCATTAGTGCTTTTAACGCTGATTATATCCCCGTTGTTGTATTCGAATTCATATAATGACGGTACATACGCCCACTCGAATTGCCGGGCCGCCTCAACCAGTATCTCGTGTTTTTTCTTACCGGCTCTTTTACTTTCAATCACAAAATTTGCCAGTTCTACAATCGCCTCTTCTGCTTCACCCAGTACAAAAAGGTCGATGAAATCCGCCATCGGCTCGCAGCAATTTGCCATCGCACCGCCTGCGATAATCAACGGGTCATCCTCGCTCCGCTTGCTGCTGTGGATTTCAAGTCCTGCCAAATCCAGCATATTAAGAACGTTCGTGTAGCAAAGCTCGTTAGTCAGGCTGAATCCGATTATATCGAAGCTGCCCAGGGCCGCCTTCGACTCAAGGCTGAACACAGGGATATTTTCCTTTCGCAAAATCTCCTCGGCATCGACCCACGGACAATAGACCCTTTCCGCAGCAACATTATCCGTCCTGTTAAGTACTTCATAAAGTATTGCCAATCCCGTATGGCTCATCCCCACTTCATAGACGTCGGGGAAACACAGCGCTACCGTCAGTTCGCACGTGCTGAGGTCTTTTTTAATCTGATTGACCTCTCCGCCTATGTATCTGCTCGGCCTGCGAACAAAGGGGAGAAACCGGCGCTCGAGCCGGCTTGCAAGAATTTTCGGTTGCTTATTTCTCACGTGCATATTATACAGAAATGCCGAGATTATTA